>DASRHX010000330.1:0-2592 GCA_035650295.1 Bryobacteraceae bacterium
ACGCCCAGCGCCCGCGCCGCCTCAGCCATCGGAATATTCGCCGACCATGCGCCGCGCTTTCGCGCCACACATGCATCGTCGGTTTGCGATATCAAATATGGCGCTCCCGGCGTGCCCCACACCGCCTTCGCCGATGCCGTCACTCCTCCGCAATGCTGGTGATAAAAAACCTCGGCCGGCCGCCCCTCAAACCAGACCAACTCCGCTTCGGTATCTTCCACGGCCTCAGCAATCGCCCTCGGTGGCGCCGCGAATCGCAGGTCCTGGCAGTGAGTCGTGTCGCAATAGTCGAAGCCCTGTGCGGCATGCCGGCCGCGGTTCTTCACGGCGAACGTACGCGCCACGATCGCCATCGCCCGCAGCGCCTCGGTCGCCCGCATCGAGTGCGACTCGCCGGACATCGTGTAGTACACGTAGTCTTCCAGCCCCATCTCGGCCACCGCTTGCACACGGCCTGCGCGCGCGCTCAATTCGACTGCTGCCGGAATGCGAGTCGCTTTCGCACCCGGCGCCGACAGCACTGGCATGGACACGCGCACTGGACTCTGCAGTTCCGTCGCGCTCATCCTCTTTCCATTCACTGTCACCGACTCCGGTTTCAACTCCGAATACAGCGAGACGCGAATCTTGCCGCCTCCCGCCCCTGCTGAGAAAGATTCCGCTGCTGCCGGCGAGCCTCCCGACAGTGCATGAAAGGCCGCCTGCGCGATCGGCGCCGCGTTGGCTGCTCCGCGCCCTTGTTCGAGAAAAGCCACTACTACGATCTCCGGCTTTTCCGCCGGGGCCCATCCGGCAAACCAGGCGTGCGTATAGGCGCCATCGGGTCCGGTTGTCGTTCCGGTCTTCCCCACGACCTTCAACCCCTTCACGCCGGCCAGTTGCCCCGATCCATACTCCACCGCGCCCTGTAAACCGCGCGCCACCTGAGCATCGAGCGAATGCTTCCGCGCCTCCAAAGCCAGCATGCGATATGCCTGCGCCAATTCGAGCGGTGTCACCTTGATGCCCTCTTCTCCAATCGCGCCCAGCGTCATGTATTGCGCCGCGTACGACGTGAAGCCGTAGCGCTGAAGGAATGACGGTGGAGCAGCGAAGCGCAATTGATCGAAGAACGAGTTGCAGGAATATGCCAGCGCCTCCTGTGGCCCCAGCGGAATTCCGGCGTCCGGATGCGCGCAGTCGAGGTTCCGTCCGCGAACGTTCAATTTCCGGCGGCACAGCATCTTGGGAATGGATGCTCCTTTGTGCTCATCGCTCCAGGCGAGCCACGTGAACGGCTTCAGCGTCGAGCCTGGCGCGGCCTTCCTTGTCCGCGCTTCATCCAGGCGAAAACCGCCAAGTACCTTGCCCGTGGCCGCGTCCAGCACAACCGCCGAACCCGCCTGCGTACCAAACGCACGCGCCAGCTCGGCGTCGTAGCTGGCCGCCCATAAGGGCAAGGCACACGCAAGTACAAAAGCGATTCGCATCAAGCTCTAACCAAATGATCGGGAGGTTGTCTCGACAACTGTATCAGCGCCTCCGGAGTTTTCGCTCGCTATTCGGCCATCAGCGTCCTATGGTGATGCCGTCCACGCGCCTCTGGACGGACATCTGGCCGGAAAGGCGAGAGACGACACACTGAGAAAATGCGCCTTAAGACGCATACTTGCATGGTATCCCGCAACCTTTGCCCAGGCTCGTTCGTAATCCTCCCGTGCGATCACTCCTCTTGTTGCTTCCCCTGCTGTTACCTGCTCAACCTCGGGACGGTACGATTCTCGAACGCTCGGCATGCAAGCCCAATGAACCGGCCGACGCTCGTTTCACCTGCGAAAAGCTCACCTATTCGAGCGACCAGCTTCCCGTCATCGCCTATCTCTACAGCCCCGCGAACGTATCCGGCCGCCTGCCGGTGGTCGTCTACAATCGCGGCAGCTACGTCGTCAAAGACCAGCTGTCCAATCTGCTTCCCATGTTCAAACGTCTTGCCGAAGCCGGCTTCTTGATTGTTGCGCCCATGTATCGAGGCAGTGAGGGAGCTCCTGGTCGTGACGAAATGGGCGGCGCCGACCTGCACGATCTCATGAATGCCGTTCCGCTCATACGCAACCTAACCGCCGCAGACGAGGACAATCTCTTTCTCTACGGGGTATCGCGCGGCGGCATCATGTGCATGCTCGCCCTTCGCGATGGCTTTCCCGCGCGTGCAGCGGCCACCATTGGCGCCATCACCGACCTCGCCGCCTACCTCCAACGAGATTCGCGAGCCGCCCGCCTTGTCCATACCATATGGCCCGACTACGACAGCCGGCGCGAAGAGATATTGTTCACCCGATCGGCGAGCCAGTGGGCCGAAAAGCTGAAAAGGCCGATCCTTCTGATGCACGGCGGCGCGGACCCCCAGGTCGATCCTCTGCACTCCCTGAAGCTTGCCATGCGTCTTCAGGAACTAGGCCATCCCTATGGGCTCACTATCTTTGCCGGAGGCGACCACAATCTCAACCAATTCAGCGCCGAACGCGATCAACAGGCGATCCAGTGGTTCAAAAAACACCTTCGATAGAGCTCCGCGCGCGCCGGTGATAACATGACCGCCGTATGATCTCCCGG
>DASRHX010000331.1:0-4382 GCA_035650295.1 Bryobacteraceae bacterium
GCGCTATGTCACCGGCCAGGCGATTCACGTGAATGGCGGCGGATACATGCCGTGACCGTTTCGCCGGTGATGCAGCGCCTCGCGGCCTATATCGCCCAGGCGCCGAAGAAGCGGCTGCCGCCGACGGTCGTGGAGAAGACCAAGCACCACGTGCTCGATACGCTCGCCGCCATGATTTCCGGATCGCGGCTGCTTCCGGGAAAGAAGGCGATCTCCTACACGCTCACGCTCGGCGGCGTGAAAGAGGCGTGCGTGGCGGGCAGCCGGCTGCTGACCACTGCCCAGAACGCCGCGCTCGCGAACGGCATGCTCGCCCACGCCGACGAGACCGACGACTCGCACGCGCCGTCGTTGACTCATCCAGGCTGCGGCATCGTGCCGGCGGCGCTGGCGATGGCGGAACGTGAAGAGCGCAATGGCACGGCGCTAGTTCGAGCGGTCGCGCTCGGCTACGACGTCGGCTGCCGGTTGACACAATCGCTCGACGCCTATCAATTCCGAGAGGACGGCCATTCGACGCACAGCTTCGGACCGATGTTCGGCGCCGCCGCGGCAGCGGGAGCGCTGGCGAGTTTGCGAGAGCGCCAGGTGCGCCACTTGCTCTCGTTCACCGCACAGCAAGCGTCGGGGATCTCGTGCTGGATGCGTGATGGGAAGCATGTAGAAAAGGCCTTCGACTTCGGCGGCATGCCGGCTAGGAACGGCGTCGCGGCGGCTACCATGGTGGCCCATGGTTTCACCGGCGTCGACGACGTGTTCGCGGGCGAACGCAACTTTTTCGTGGCCTACGGTCGCAAGCCGGATCCCACAATACTGACGCGCAAACTCGGCGTCGATTATGAAATCATGAACACCAACATCAAGCGCTGGTCGGTGGGCTCGCCGATCCAGGCGCCGCTCGATTCCTTGATTGATCTCATCCGCGAGCACGCAATCAAAGCTGACGATGTCCAGCGAATCGTCGTGCGCGTGGCGCACCAGGGTGCGAACACCGTCGACAACCGCGTCATGCCTGACATTTGCCTGCAGCACATGTGCGCAATCATGTTGATCGACGGTAAAGTTACTTTTACTTCTTCACATGATGAAAAGCGCATGCGTGACCGCAAGGTGTTGGCGCTACGGAACCGCATCGAACTGCGCGGCGACGACGCCCTGTCGGCGGCGATGCCGAGCCGGCAAGGCATCGTCGAGATTACTCTGCGCGATGGTCGCGAATTTAAGCATCATACCAAAGCTGTGCGCGGCAGCGCCGAGAACCCGATGACACGTGGCGAGGTCGACGAAAAGTGCTACGACCTGATCGCTCCGGTACTGGGTAGTACTCGTGCACGCAAGCTCTGCGACGCAGTTTGGCATCTCGAGAAAGTGAGCAACGCGCGCGCCCTGCGCCCGTTGTTACGGGCGTGAAGTGGGCGTTGAACGATTCGATCGTTTTAAACGACTGCAATAGCTTGAACCGCTGAACCTTGACCTTTTGAATGATCCGATTGTCTTACGCCTCATCCCGTCGCAATACTTTTTCATGCGCAGCGTTCCAGGGTTTGATCAGCAACGCGGTGAGCAGCGCGCCGAGTACAAGCAGGCCACAAATTCCCCACACCGTCGCGACGTAGCTTTGACGGTCAGGTCTTGTATTAAACCATTTCCGATTTTTGTCGGTCGCACCGAGTAATCAACGGGGAAGCGTGGACTTGTTCTTTCAGTGAATAGTGTTGATGGTGTCGCGTCGTGCATGCAACAAATGTGTGTCTGCAAGACCTGGCCCTATAATTCTCTCCGAAGTTGTCGAGGAACGATTGACCTCACGCTTCCCCCTGTATGATTGCAAGACCTGGGCTAGCTCAACTTGACCCCAGAGTTTTCCAGTCTCTGGCGGGGCCTGGGACTCGTCCCATAGACCCAGGGGTTGAAGGATCTTTTCAGTTAGAAGGTGAGGAGGCTACACCTCGCCTTCTACTACTCCAACGGCCTAATCGTAGTGCTCACCGCCGTGCCAATGTTACGCGGGACTCACCTGCCTTGGGAATCAAGGTTACGCGGCCTTACCTACCGCGGCGTCAAAGTGTAGTACCTCACGTTCGCAAAGCTCTGGCCCTCAGGCACGGGCTCCCAGGGCACGTCCTTACGCTTGGCGTAGAATTCGTCCTGGGCGTACATAAACAGCCAGTACGCCTGGTCGTGCACATAGTGGCCTAGCTCCTTCAGCACCGCCACGCGCTGCTCGGGGTCCACAGTTTTACGGCTCTTGTCGATCAGCCCGTTCAGCTTCTCATCGGGCTTGTGACCCTTGCGATTGTACAGCGTCCAGCCGAGCATCGCGTCCGGATCGGCGGCGGTCCCCCAGGCCACCGAGGTGATCCCCTTGAACTCGCCCGCCAACCAGGTGTTCTGCAGCGTGGCGCGCTCGGTCGGCACTAGCCGTACCTTGATGCCCACCTCGCCCAGTTGGCTGGCCATCACCTCGGCAATATCGCGGTCCTTTAGGAACGCGCCGCTGGTTATGCTAAACGTCGCCTCGATCCCGTTCGGATAGCCCGCCTCCGTCAGCAGCTGCTTGGCCTTGGCCGGATTGTACGGATACGGCTTCAGGTTGGGATCATAGCCCGGCCAGGCCGAGGCGAACGGCCCGTGCAACAGCTGGCCGTAGTTCTCTAGCACCCTCTGGAGGATTGACGTGCGATCCACCGCGTAGTTCGCCGCAAGGCGCACGCGCACGTCGTCAAACGGCGGCTCGGTGGTGTTGAACGGGTGGATGATCAGCCGCCCGCCCTTGAGCAGCTTCAGCTCTGTGTTCGGGTCATTCTGTAGCTCCTTGACCTGCGCCAGCGATGGCTCCTGGATGATCTGCACCCCGCCGGTTTTCAGCTCCGCCACACGGGTGGCTGGGTCGGCAATCGGCCGCAGGACCAGCCGCCTAGGTTGCACCCGCCCGCGGTAATAGTCGGGATTGGCCTCCAGCACCAGCCGCTGGCCGCGCACGAACTCCACGAACTTGTAGGGGCCGTTGCCCACCGGTTTTTTACCGAACTCGTCGGCTCCCATCTTCTCTCTGGCCTTCTTGGGGAAGATCAGCAGCAGGCTCAGGTTGGCCATCAGGCCGGGGCGTGGGCCATCGGTCGTGATCCGCACCGTCTGCGGGTCCACCGCCTCCACGTTGGTGATGCCCACGGTGTTGGCTTTCCGCGCCGACCCATCCTGGCGGTAGATGTCCAGCGAGTACTTCACGTCCTCGGCCGTGACCGGCGTGCCGTCATGGTGCCTCACGCCCGGACGCAGCTTGAACTCCCAGACGCGGTTGTCCTTCACCGTCCAGGAGCTGGCTAGCCTGGGCGTCAGCTTGAACGGCGTACCCTCGTACGCGGCCAGCGGCTCAAACAGGTGGCGCAGCACCAGCGCAGTGGCGTTAGCTGAGGGAGCCGTGCCCGGCTCGACCGACGTTACTTCCTCGGTCACCGCCAGGGTCCACTGAGCCGGGCCGACCGATTGCGCCGCGTTAGCCGCCGGCCACGTGGCTAGCACTGCCAGCGCCGCTCCCCACGCGAGCATCCGTCTTCGTCCACCCGAATGACCCATCATCGTCGCTCCTTCTTTGTACCGCGATATCTGCGGATCCTCCCTTGGCCGCCTCATAAGAACGCCCTCGGGCGGTCACCAGGGAGCCGGTATCGGTGCCATAATGTCAATCAAACGTCGTTGGTTCGTTTACTCGCGTGGCGAGCGCCTTTAGCGCCTTGTTTATCAGCTCCTTGCGCAACGCCCGCTCATCGCTCGGCCGCAGATTGGGATCGCCCGCCACGTTTGTAATCGCCTTGCCGCGCACGATGCGCGGCGCACCCACTGCACGAGCCAGCCCATCCAGTGTGGTGAGATACGCCACCGGCATGCCTGCCGCCTCGAATTCCTTGGCCATCACGGCACCGCCGCGAGAGCAGGACCCTCAGGCGGAGGTGAGGATCACCCCCTGCACGTCGTTCGCGCGCAACTCCTTGAGCATCTCCTGCGCGAAGCGGCGCGCCGTGGGGATGGCCGCGGTGTTGCCAGTGGTAGTGTACAGCTCGTCGGCCAGGTCCTGGAACGCTCCCTCGTGTTCTAGCTCGCGCAGCGCGTCCAGCGGCGCCATTCGGTTCGGGTCTTCGTTCACGTTGGTCGTATCGAACCCGCCGTGAATGGACTGCCAATCGCGACGCTCTAGGTTGTCCAGGTCGCCAATCGGGTACGTCAGCCACTTGCTGGCGTAGGCCGACTCCAGCCGGTCCGGGTTGCCCCGGGGCACCACGCCCCCGGTGGTTACCAGTGCTAGCTTGGCGTGGGCTAGGTCCAGCAGCGGCGGCGCCGGCTGCGCCTGGCTGTAGCTGGGCGCGGGCCACTCGGTGGCGTAA
>DASRHX010000332.1:0-2794 GCA_035650295.1 Bryobacteraceae bacterium
TGGAAGGGTCTATAACATGATTACACTTCAAGGCAAAACTGCGTTAGTGACAGGCGCATCACGGGGAATTGGGCGCGCCACCGCATCCGCGCTTGCCGAGGCCGGCGCACATGTTCTGGTTCACTATGGCCGTTCTGCACAGGAAGCGGAATCTCTCGTCGCCAGCATCCGCTCAAAAAGGGGACGTGCAGATGCGATCAGGGCAGACTTGGGAACTCGAGACGGGGCAACACTGTTGGCCGAGCATGTTCGCTCGATCGTGGGCGAGCGGTTGGATGTGCTCGTGTCCAACGCTGGAATCAGCAAGGCTGCGACGATTCAGGATCATACGTTGGAGGACTTCGACATCCTCTTTGCAACGAATGTGCGAAGTCCGTTTTTCTTGGTGCAGCAACTCCTGCCTATCCTCGGTGAAGGCTCAAACATCATTGTGATCTCTTCTCTCGGGGCGCGCGCCGTACTTGGCAGGCCCGATTTAGACAATGCTTCGATCCTTGCCTACGCCGCGACCAAGGGGGCGATCGAGACTCTCGTCAAGAACTGGGCGGCCATTCTCGGGCCTCGTGGCATTCGCGTAAACGCAGTCGCGCCAGGCGTGATCGACACTGACATGTCCAATTTCACGAAGACCGAGGAAGGGCGGAACCTCGCGCTTGGAATGCAGGCATTGAAGCGAATCGGCAAACCGGAGGATGTCGCGGACGCAGTCGCATTCCTGGCGTCAGACGGGGCGCGCTGGATCACGGGAGCGAGTATCCCGGTCGACGGTGGCTCGAAACTTTAAAACCCTGGCGTCTTGCCAGTGTCAGCAGCAATGGCCTGGATGAAAAAGGAGGAACGGCAAATGGCAAAAATGAAAGTAGTGCAGGTACCGAAGCCGGGGGCGGACTTCGAAGTCGTGGAACGTGAAATCCCGGAGCCCGGCTCTGGGCACGTGAGGATTCGCGTTCAAGCCTGTGGACTCTGTCACAGCGATGTAATCACGAAGGAAGGCCTCTTTCCCGGCATCTCGTATCCCCGCGTGCCCGGGCACGAGGTGGTGGGCGTAATCGACGAGGTCGGAGCCGGCGTGAAGGACTGGAATAAGGGCGAACGGGTCGGCGTCGGATGGCATGGCGGCCATGACGGCACTTGTCCCGCGTGCAGGAGAGGAGATTTCGTGAACTGCGCGAATGAGAAGGTTTGCGGAATTAGCTTCGACGGGGGCTATCAGGAATTCATGGTCGCGCCTGTCGAAGCGTTGGCCCGGATGCCCGAATCGCTCGATGCCGCCGAAGCCGCGCCGCTGATGTGCGCGGGAATTACCACATTCAATGCTCTCCGTCACAGCGGCGCCCTGCTGAGTGATCTTGTCGCCATCCAGGGGATTGGCGGGCTTGGTCACTTGGGAGTTCAGTTCGCAAAGAAATTCGGCTATCGAGTCGCGGCAATAAGCCGTGGGCTGGACAACGCCGCGCTCGCGAAAAAGCTGGGAGCGGATGTTTATATCGATAGCGCCGCAACGGATGCCGCGGCCGAACTACAGAAACTCGGCGGCGCCCGCGTGATTCTTGCTACCGCGCCCAGTGGGAAATCGATGTCGGCGCTGGTCGGCGGCCTGGGGGTGAACGGCACGCTCCTTGTTGTGGGAGTCTCGATGGATCCCATTGAAGTGCCGCCCAATCAGTTGATTATCGGCAAGAAGCGGATCCAGGGCTGGCCGGGTGGCATCCCAACCGACTCCGAGGACACGCTGCGCTTCGCGGAAATGACTGGCGTTCGCCCAATGATCGAAAAGTACCCGCTCGAGAAAGCCGCTGAAGGATACGCTCGGATGATGAGCGGGAAAGCTGAATTCCGCGTCGTCCTGACCATGTGAGGTCCAAGCGCGCGCGATGAGTACGTGCATGACTCTCATGGGCGAGCAAGCTCAAGGAAGATGAACGCTCGCTTCAGCTAGCCGAGTTGAGGAGACTCTTTGAACTCCAATCAGACTTCTGCGACATCGTTTTAGATTTGAAAGACGTTGGCGTGGTCGATCGCGACGTCGTGTGCTTTTTCGTGCGTTGCGAAGCGGATGGCGTGAAGCTTGAGAACTGCCCTTTATATATCCGCGAATGGATGGAAAGAGAAAAAGATTGAGGGCGGCATCGATGTGACAGCGACTCGTCTGTCGTTCAGCCAGAGTGAAATACAAAAGAGAGGTACATACAAATGAAAAACACATACAAAGCAGTGGAAGTCTCAGCGCCCGGCGTGCTTCGAGTAGTGGAACGGCAAGTCTCCGAGCCCGGAGCGGGTCAGGTCCGGATTCGGGTGGAAGCCTGCGGAATCTGTCATACCGATGCGGCCACTGTGATGGGAATCTACCCCGGGCTGACTCTGCCGCGCGTTCCTGGACATGAAGTGGTTGGCCGCATTGAAGCCCTCGGTAGCGGAGTGTCCAGATGGAAAATCGGTCAACGGGTCGGTGTCGGTCTCATTGCCGGAGAAGACGGGGTGTGCGAACCGTGCCGGCGTGGAGACACCGTGAATTGTCAGAACCCCGTGGTATCGGGAGTAACCGCGGATGGAGGATATGCGGAAGTGATGATCGCCGAAGCACGCGCCATCGCTTCGGTTCCAGATGAGCTCACATCCGTAGAAGCAGCTCCTCTCCTCTGCGCGGGCATTACGACCTACAACGCTCTTCGCAATGCCGGCTTGCGCGGCGGAGATCTGGTTGCCGTGCAGGGCGTTGGTGGACTTGGGCATCTCGGTATCCAGTTTGCGCGGCGCATGGGATTCCGGACTGTCGCAATCGGGCGTGGACGGG
>DASRHX010000333.1:0-7510 GCA_035650295.1 Bryobacteraceae bacterium
GCAAGATCGGCCTCGATATGCCGCAGTCGCAATTGGTGAACAACGTCGAGGATGGGCTGAAGTTCGCCAACAAAGTCGGCTATCCCGTGGTTCTGCGGCCGAGCTTCACGCTGGGCGGCTCCGGCGGCGGTATCGCTTATAACCGCGAGGAGTGCGAAGAGATTCTCCAGCGCGGCATCGATCTTTCGCCCGTGGGCGAGACGCTGATCGAGGAAAGCGTTTTGGGCTGGAAGGAATACGAGCTCGAGGTGATGCGCGATCTTGCCGATAACTGCATCATCATCTGTTCGATCGAGAACTTCGATCCGATGGGCGTACACACGGGCGACTCGATCACCGTCGCGCCCGCACAGACGCTCACGGACCGCGAGTATCAAATGATGCGCGACGCGGCTCTGGCCTGCCTGCGCGAGATTGGCGTCGATACCGGCGGATCGAACGTTCAGTTTGCGATCAATCCGGAAAACGGGCGCATGATCATCATCGAGATGAATCCGCGCGTGTCACGCAGTTCGGCGCTGGCTTCGAAGGCCACCGGATTCCCGATCGCCAAGATCGCGGCGCGTCTCGCTGTCGGTTACCGCCTCGATGAGATCGCCAACGATATTACGCGCAAGACGCCGGCATGCTTCGAGCCGACGCTCGACTACGTTGTCGTAAAAATTCCACGCTGGCAGTTCGAGAAGTTCCCAGGGGCCGAACCCGTGCTGGGCACGCAGATGAAATCGGTGGGCGAAGTGATGGCGATTGGCCGCACGTTCCAGCAGGCGATGCTCAAGGGCATTCGCAGCCTGGAGACGGGCAAGCGCGATTCGTCGGACAAGTTTGAGGCTCACCTGATTCCGCAGCGGCTCATTACGCCCACGCCGGAGCGCCTGGGCTATATTCGATACGCTTTCGAGCGTGATTGGACAGTGGAGCAAGTGCGTGAGTTAACGAAAATGGATCCGTGGTTCCTGACGCAGCTTCGAGACATTACGGTCTACGAAAAGGAACTGAAAGCCAAGTCGCTGGCAACCATGGACGCGGCCGATTTCAAGCGGGCAAAGCGCATGGGTATCTCCGATTCGTGGATGGCGGGTCAGTGGAGCACGACTCCCGGCGAAGTACGGGCACGCCGAAAAGAGCTTGGCGCGAAGGCGATCTTCAATCGCGTGGATACTTGCGCGGCCGAATTTGAGAGCTTCACTCCTTACCTTTATTCCAGCTACGAAAGCGAATGCGAAGCCGAGCCGGTGGACCGCAAAAAGGTAATGATCTTGGGCAGCGGACCCAATCGCATCGGGCAGGGAATCGAATTCGACTACTGTTGCTGCCACGCATCGTTTGCGCTGCAGGATTTCGGTGTCGAGTCGATCATGGTTAACTGCAACCCCGAGACTGTGTCGACAGATTACGACACATCCGATCGTTTGTATTTTGAGCCGCTCACTCTCGAAGAGGTCCTCAACATTGCCGACACCGAGAAGCCTGATGGCCTGATCGTGCAATTCGGCGGGCAGACGCCGTTGAACCTCGCGCTGCCGTTGAAGCGGCTTGGTGTGCCGATCATCGGGACAGACCCTGAATCGATCGACCTTGCCGAAGATCGCAAGTTGTTTGGCAAACTCCTCGATGATTTGCAAATTCCCTCGCCTCCCAACGGTACGGCGACGAGCGTGGACGAAGCACTTGCCGTCGCTCGCAGACTTGGCTTCCCAGTCCTTGTTCGTCCGAGTTACGTGCTTGGCGGGCGCGCCATGGTGATCGCCTACGACGAAGAGTCCGTGCGGCGCTACATGCATGAGGCGGTCGTCTTCTCGCAGGATCGTCCCGTGCTGATCGACCGCTTTCTCGAAGACGCAGTGGAAGTGGACGTCGACTGTCTCTCCGATGGCGAGGACGTACTGATCGCGGGAATCATGGAGCACATCGAAGAGGCCGGCGTACATTCCGGTGACAGCTCCTGTGTGCTTCCGGCGTATGGCATCGCGCAGCGTGAGTTGGAGACGATTCAGAGCTACACGGTGCAGTTGGCCCGCTCCTTGAATGTAATTGGGCTGATGAACGTGCAGTATGCGATCAAGGACAACAAGGTTTTTGTTCTTGAGGTGAACCCGCGCGCCTCGCGCACGGTGCCGTATGTAAGCAAGGCCACCGGCGTGCCCTTGCCCAAGGTGGCCGTCGGCTTGATGCTCGGCAAGAAATTGAAGGAACTCGCGCATCTCACATTGGGACAGACTTCGGGCGTGCTATCGGTGGACAAGTTCTTCGTGAAGTCGCCGGTATTCCCGTTCAATAAATTTCCCGGCGTCGATCCCGCGCTTGGGCCGGAAATGCGTTCTACCGGCGAGGTGATGGGCGTCGGCGAGAACTTCGGCGAAGCGTTCGCCAAGGCTCAGCTCAGTGCCGGTACGCCGATGCCTGCCAACGGAACGGTGTTTTTCAGCGTGAACGATAAGCACAAGGCCGATGCCGTGGAACTGGCGCGGCAGTTTGCTTCACTCGGATACGATTTGGCCGCGACCCGTGGAACTGCATCGGCATTCCTGGCGGCGGGATTGAAGGTCAAGACCGTCTTCAAAGTAAATGAAGGCCGGCCGAATGCCGTCGATCTCATCAAAGGCGGTGGCACGCAACTGGTGATCTATACTTCAACCGGTGCGCACTCCTTCAGCGACGAGAAGATCATCCGCCGCACGGCGGTCTTCTACCGGGTTCCGTGCATCACGACATTGAGCGGCGCGCGCGCGGCGGCGCAAGCGGTCGCGTCGCTGCAAAAAGATCCCATTCGTGTGTGGAGCCTGCAAGAAATCCATGCGGGCAAAGGGGAGGCACAATAAGGCCTACTGGCCGTGGCGGGCGAGCAGTTCCCAACGCTCACCGAAGAATCCACCCAGCACTATCTTTCCGGGGTAACGATCGTCAGGCGGAGTCGTCGTTTCCACCACGGCATAGTCGCCGAGTTTCGAAATCTGGCGCGCATTGTTGAGGTAGTCGTACTCGCGGAAGGTGAAGCCGGAATTGAGCACGACGTACTTCTTCGGATTCAGCGGATTCGGATAAATAAGGATCGCGGCGTGTGTGGCGGCTGGGAACGTTTGGGAGCCTGCCGTGATTGCGTCGCGAGTCCACTTCACGGGCAGCTTGCCGGCAATGCGCTCAAGAACCTTGTTGCTTTGTGGATCGCCCCACAACACAAGATTCGATGAGGCGATATCAGCGTTGGTGATCTCCGAGTCGCTCTTCACGATCGCCTCGCCCCGAAACTGGCGGCGCCATTCCTTGATGGCATGCTTCATTTCCGCGTCGGCCCAGGACGAGACCTCGGCGTTCATTCCCGTGCCGGTGGGCTTCACCATGATGAAGCGATTCCAGAAAGCATCGTCGATGGGGCCTTGAAGCCCATGTCGCTTGCGGAGTTCCGTGCCCTGCGGCGCACCGGCGCTCCACTTGCCCGCGGACCTGACGAGCATGGGATGCCAGGAACGATCCGATTCAGGGCCGGGCACGACGACGGTTTGGCCATCGATGGAGATTCGCGCTTCGCCAGGAGCAAGCGGGCTCGCGCCCGAGGCGAAGTCGAGCGACAGTGCGGCGACATTCTCAGTCTTCAACTCGATGCCATGCGCGCCGGTGACATTGGCATCAACGCGAGCCTTCTCCCAATGCTTGTCCATTGCATCCACTACGACCCACTTCATGCGGTTGTAGCGTAGCGTGTAGGTTGTGAAGCGGATCTGCCTGGGGTAAGGGTCACGGCCGCGCGCCATGATGGCGTCCATGCGCCGATTGATTTCGGGGATGGAATCCGGGTGATAGCTGTGGCCCGTGGCGGGGCCAATAATGTGCGTCAGCGTTAGGCCCTCCTTCGCCATGTACTCTGCCATAATGTCGGCAGCCTGCTTCTGACGGTCTTTCTCGCCCGAGTAAGCGACGACGGGGAGATTGTAGAGATTGGCGGCATATTCCGTGGCGTCATACATGCGCCACAATTTCTTTTCCCACCACGGCGGAGCGACCTTCTCGTTCTGGAATACGTTGAGGAAGACGGCTGTTTCGGAAAACCCAGCGCCCGGTGCGGCGGCAGCCCAGCGTCCGGCGTGATGCGCTGCGATGTGCCATGCCGCGGCGCCGCCCATTGAGAACCCGCGGACGGCGATCCGGTTTGGGTCGATGCGATACTTCTTCTGCATGTCGGCGATCGCTTCGAAAAGGTCGACCTCGCCGGCCATTTTATTCGCGTTGCAATATCGGCCGTAGAGATGGAGGACGATCGCGTCGGGCGGCAGGAACTGTCCGGCTTGATGTTGCCGGTCCCATAGGAAATTCACTTCCGTGAGCGTTTCCGAGCGCCCATGGAACCACGCGTCGAGCCGCCATTTGTGCGGAACTTTGGGCGACCAGTTTTCGGGGATCACGAGTCCGTATGGTTGGGCGCTGCCATCGATCCTCGACTCATAGCCACGCACGACCAACCCGGTTTGGCGCGTCCATGGTGCATCACCCTTCGCCAGCGCATCGGCTCGCTGTTCGCCCTGTGTCAGCAGTTCGCGCGCCTTGAATATCTCCTCGGCTTTGAGGAATTCGTTATAGGTGAGCGCATAGCGAACCGCATCGTGGAAGATGCGCACGTCGGCGAGGAGCGGCGACGGAGGTAACTTAGCGATCTTCGCGGCAAGGCGCGTGAGTCCGGCTTCCAGTTGCTTCTGATCGGCCGCGGGCACCTCGATGCCCTGAGGCGGAACGGGCCGCGACGTTTGCGCGTATAGAGCTGTCGCGAAGAAAAAGAGGATGGAAAAGTGACGATTCATGTTATTGACCATGATTGGCTAGGAGTTCCCAACGTTCGCCGAAGAAGCCGGCGAGCGCGATCTTGCCGGGCGAGCGCGTATCGGGCGGCGCGGTGAGATCGACCACTGCGTAGTCGGGCAGTTTTGGCGTCTGCTGCGAGTTCGTGGAGTAGTGTGCCTCGCGGAAGGTGAGTCCGGAATTGAGGACGACATATTTCGATGGATTGAGTGGATTGGGATAGATGAGAATGGCCGCGTGTGTGGCGGTGGGAAAGGATTGCGTGCCAATGGCGATCGCGCCGCTCGACCACTTCATGGGCAACTTGTCTGCGATACGTTCGAGAATCTTGTTGCTTTGTGGATCGCCCCACAAGATGAGATTCGACGAGGCGATATCGGCATCCGTGATTTCCGTGTCATTCTTCGTGATCGCTTCGCCGCGGAACTGTCCCCGCCATTCCTTGATGGCTCGTTTCATTTCCGCGTCGGCCCAGGTGTTGAGCGTGGCGTTCGCGCTGGTACCGGTAGGCTTGACCATGATGAAGCGGTTCCAGAACGCGTCGTCTATGGGACCTTGCAATCCGTGCCGTTTGCGAAGCTCGTTTCGAGCGAGCGAACCTGCGCTCCACTTGCCCGCGGACTTGATGAGCGTCGGCTGCCAGGAGCGGTCCGAATCGGGACCGGGCAGGGTGACAGTTTGGCCGTCGATCGTGATGCGCGCTTCGCCTTCGTCGAGCAGACTTCTACCCGCTGCAAAGTCGAGCGTGAGCGCGGCGACGTTAGCAGTTTTCAACTCGAGCGCATGCGCGCCCGTAACATTGGCGTCGACTCGCGCCGGTTCCCAATGCCGGTCCAACGCGTCGACCACGACCCACTTCATTCGGTTGTAGCGCAGAGTGAAGGTGGCGAAGCGAATGGTCGTTGGGTAGTCTTCGCGGCCGCGCGCCATGATGGAATCGATCCGCCGGTTGATCTCCGGAATTGCGTCGGGATGATAGCGGTGCTCGGTCTTGGGACCAATAATATGAGTGAGCGTCATGCCTTCCTTCGCCATATAGGAAGCCATGATGTCGGCGGCTTGCTTCTGCCGGTCGATCTCGCCCGAGTAGGCGACAATGGGCAAGTTGTAGAGGTTGGTTGCGTAGACGGTGGCGTCATATAGACGCCACAAACGCTGTTCATACCAAGGTGGCTTGGGCCCGTCGCGCCGCATGACCCCGGTGTACTCGGCGGTCTCGGCGAACCCCGCGCCCGGAGCCGCGGCTGCCCAGCGTCCGGCGTGATGCGTTGCGATGTGCCATGTGGCCGCGCCGCCCATCGAAAAACCGCGCACGGCGATACGATTCGCGTCGATGCGGTATTTCTTCTGGGCATCGGCAATGGCCTCGAACAAATCCACTTCGCCGGCAAACTTATTGGCGTTGCAATAGCGTCCATAGGGGTGAATGACGATGGTGTCCGGAGGCGTAAACTGGCCGGCGTTGCGTTCGCGCTCCCAGAGGAAATTTACTTCCGTGCGTGTTTCCGAACGGCCGGCGAACCACACGTCGAGGCGCCACTTGTGCGGTACGGCGGACGACCAGTTTTCGGGAATCACGAGGCCATATGGCTGCGTGCTGCCGTCGATTTTCGATTCGTAACCGCGCACGACGAGACCGGTTTGACGCGTCCACGGAGCATCGCCACTTGCCAGAGCGGCGGCCCGTTGCTCCCCTTTAAACAGGAGTTCGCGCGCCTTGAAGACTTCGTCCTCCTTTAGGAAGCCGTTGTAGGCGAGTGCGTAGTAAACGGCGTCATGAAAGATGCGCACGTCGGCCACAAGAGGCGACGGGGGGAGCGCGGCGATCTTCGCGTGCAACCGGGCGAGTCCCGCCTCAAGCGATTTTCGGTCGGCCGCGGGAATTTCAATGCCGGGTGGTGGGACCGGTTTCACGTTTTGCGAGAAGGCGGGAAGAGTCAGGAGAAGAAAGAGTGACAAATGGTAGCGCATGGGCGAAACGTGTAACTTATCACAGCGCCGGCCATCTATCCTCCTGTATGCGTAACGCGCGGTGGGTTTGTGTCTGGGCGTTGGCGGGTGTCGCGGCGGCCCAGGAGGTGAGGCTGGCGGAAGTGGCCACGGGACTTACACGGCCAACCGATATCCAGCAACCGGACGATGGATTAGGACGTTTCTTCGTGCTGGAACAGGCAGGCACGATCCGTGTCGTTCGTGGAGGAGGTGCAACACCGCAATTGGCGCTCGACATTACTGACCGTGTGACGCGAATCAGTGCGGGCGGCGATGAACGCGGGTTGCTGGGACTGGCCTTCCCGCCCGATTTCGGAGCGAAGCAGTATTTCTATCTGAATTACACCAACCGCAGTGGCACGACAACCATCTCTCGCTTCCGCATGACGGGCCCGGGTGCGGACACCGCCGACGCGGCCTCCGAACAGATCCTGCTCACGATCGCGCAGCCGTTCAGCAATCACAATGGCGGCCAATTGCAATTCGGTCCCGACGGGTTCCTCTATATCGGGATGGGCGACGGCGGCAGCGCGAATGATCCGCAGCGCAATGCGCAGAACCCGCAATCGATGCTGGGGAAGATGCTGCGAATCGACGTGGAGTCCGACCTCTCGGCATACCGCGTGCCAGCGTCGAATCCGTTCTTGAACGACCTCACGTACAGGCGAGAGATCTGGGCGACCGGACTGCGGAATCCGTGGCGCTTCTCCTTTGATACGGCAACCGG
>DASRHX010000334.1:0-7041 GCA_035650295.1 Bryobacteraceae bacterium
CGTAGTGTTCGGGGAACGGACCTTCGACGAAATCCTGCTCGAAGAATTTGGCTACGCCTTCCGGCAGCATTAGGAAGCTGCCATGCGCGCCCGGTGCGGCATCGGCTTTGTAATCGGGCACGTCGCCGACCCAGCGTTGACCGTCCCACTTAAGCATGGGGCGCGCCGGATCCCAGGGTTTACCGTTGCGGTCTGCGGAGGCGCGGTTGTAGAGAATGCGCCGGTTCGCGGGCCAACTCCAGGCGTATTGAGGATAGAGGCCGAGGCCGGTCGGATCGGCTTGGCTGTGGCGCGCCATTTGGTTACCTGCTTCGGTGTAGGAGCCGGAATAAATCCAATTCCCGCACGCCGTGGTTCCGTCGGCCTTTAGTTCAGCAAATCCGTTGACCTGTTTGGTGGTAGTGAGGTCGGATCCGTTCAATTCGCGGGCTACTTCTACAAGTGAAGGAGAAACGGGCGTCGCATAATTCCAGTTCACGTTCAGCAATTGCTCGGGGAGCGCGCCGCCTTCCTTCTTATACAGGTCGCACAACTTCAGGAAGAGGCGGCCAATGATCTCTTGATCGCGCTTGGCTTGGCCGGGCGGATCTAGGGCTGCTTCCTTCCACTGGAGCCAGCGCGAGGAATTTACGAATGCTCCATCCTTTTCCGCGAAGCAGGAGGCGGGAAGCAGGAAGACCTCGGTTTGGATGGCGGCGGGCTCCTGCGCCCCGGGGTAGTATTCCCCAGCGAGACTTTTGGCGCGCCAGAAAGCAGCGGTTTCGGTTTCGAAATTCTCGGCCACGATCATCCACTTGAGCTTGCCGAGCGCGGCGATCATTTTCGAAGTATTTGGCCCGTTCGCCACGGGGTTCATGCCGAACGAGATGAGTCCTTCCATCTTCCCGGCATGCATCTCATCGAAGCACGCGCCCCAGGAATGATTGGCGGTCTCAGCGATCTTGGGCAGCCAGTCGTAGCCGTAATTGTTCGCAGGCGTCGCACTTTGGCCGTAGAAGGATTTGAGGAAACTGACCACGAACTTGGGCGTGTTCGCCCAATAATTGATCGAGTTGGGGCGGAGCGGTTTGGGAGTGGTCGCCTCGAGATAGTCGCGGAGCGTGCTGTGATTTGCGCGTGGCACCCGCAGATAGCCCGGAAGCATGTTCCACGCGCCCATGTCCGTGGCCCCTTGGATATTGGCGTGACCCCGCTGTGCGTTCACACCTCCACCGGGCATTCCAATGTTGCCCATGAGCAGTTGCACCATCGCCGCGGCGTGAATGAGTTGGACGGCGTGACTATGCTGGGTCCATCCGAGGGCGTAAAGGATGGTGCCAGACTTGTCTTCGGCGGCGGCGACGGAGATCATCTCCGCGGCTTTGGTGAATTCCTCGGGTGTGCAGCCGCAGATTTCGCTGACTTTCTCCGGCGTGTAGCGCGAATAGTGGCGCTTCATCAGTTGGAACACACTGTGCGGGTGCTCCATCGTCTCATCGACGCGAGCGTAGCCCTGGCCGTCCGTTTCGTACTGCCACGTCGCCTTGTCGTAGCTCTTCTTCGTGGGATCCCAGCCACTGAAGTGGCCGTTGTCGAATCCGAAGCCTACCTTCACCAGGAACGTCGCATTCGTATGCTCGCGGACGTACTGCGCGTGATACTTGCCGGTCGAGAGCGTATAGTGAATCAATCCGCCGAGGAAGGCGATATCAGTGCCGGCACGGATCGGCACGTAGCAATCGGACACGGCGGCAGTACGGCTGAAGCGCGGATCGACGCAGATAACTTTAGCTTTTCGCTTGCGGCGGGCTTCCATGACAAAGCGGAAACCGACGGGGTGATTTTCCGCCGGGTTGCCGCCCATGACAAGGACGACGTCCGTGTTGGCAACGTCGGTCCAGCCATTGGTCATCGCCCCTCTTCCAAACGTCGCGGCCAAACTGGCCACCGTCGGGCCGTGTCAAAGACGGGCCTGATTTTCGTAAGTGAGGATGCCGAGCCCGAAACGGAACTTCGCCAGGAGATAGTTGACTTCGTTCGTGTCGGTGCAGCCGCCGATCAAGGCGATGTTCGGCAGGCGGTTGACGGTGCGGCCCTGCGAGTCTTTTGCTTCGTAGCCCCGGTCGCGGGATTCCTTGATGCGGCGGGCCATCTTCTCGAACGCCTCGTCCCACGAGATCGTCTTCCACTCCGTTGCGCCCGGAGCGCGGTAGCGAACCTCCGTCAAGCGCCGGTCGCTGTTGACGAACTCCTTGAGCGAAATCCCCTTCGAACAAAGCGTCCCGCGGTTCACCGGGCTCTCCGGATCGCCTTCGATATGCACAACCGCAGGCTTGACATTGCGAGCCTTGTCGCCCAACGTGTGAATAACAACGCTGCATCCTACCGCGCAGTAGGGGCAAACGCTGTGCGTCTGTGTCGTGCGCGAAATCTTCAGTTCGCGTACCGCCGCGTGCGCCGGCCGCAGGTCGAATCCGTACGCCGTCACCAGCACCGCACCGGTGCCTAGGAATCGTCTACGGGTAAGTTCCGCGTTTAGCACGGCGCTATTCCATCATGCGCGCGAAGGAGAGTCAAACTGAATGCATACCCGGAATCTTCAGGCGAACTGTTCCGACCATTGACAGCAGGGAGCTGAAGCGAGACGAGTTGAGGCCATGGCCTCGAAGGGACGCCTAAGGCCCAGGACACTGCCAGTTCCTCCCATCCCAGCCCGGTCCTTGCCTTGACCTCGTCCATCACCCGGTGATACTTTGTCTCCGCGCGAGAAGTATCAATCGTAGGGGCTAAAAGATGGCAAAGCAAGTAACGACGATTGCCGGCGTCATTCTGTTGTCGTTCTCCTTGATGGCGCAAGTACCCACGGCGGAATTGACAGGGATCGTAACCGACCCGTCAGGAGCGGCTGTGGCGGGCGCGGAAGTGGTGATCACCGCGACAGCCACGAACATCCGGCGATCCGTAACGACGAATAGCTCGGGTATCTATATCGCTCCGGCCCTGCAGCCGGGGGTTTATTCCGTCCGCGTCGGGATGAAGGGCTTCCGGACGGCTGTCGAGAATGCGGTTCAGATGCAAGTGGGCCAAACGGTGCGCCTGAATTTTGCGCTCCAAGTGGGCGACGTCACCGAGACAGTGGAGGTGTCGGCGGCTGCGGAAAGCCTCGACACCGATACGACCACGGTTGGGACCGTGATCGACAACCGGCGGATCGAAGACCTGCCTCTCAATGGACGCAATTACCTGCAACTGGCGTCGCTGGTTCCCTCCGGCACCACGTACGGTCCAGGGAATTTCATCGCGGGCGCTCGCGGCGGCGGCGCGCGGGCGCAGTTCTCGCTGAATCTGTCGGGCCAGCGATTCCAGTTCAACCGCTTCACTCTGGACGGCGTGGAGAATACCGATCCGAACTTTGCCACGTACCTGTTCCTGCCGTCGGTGGATGCGCTCCAGGAATTCAAGGTGGAGACTGGCACCTACAGCGCCGAGTTCGGCAGGAACATGACGCAGGTGAACGTGATCACTAAGAGCGGCACGAACGAGCTACACGGCAGTTTATTTGAGTTCGTGCGCAACACGGCGATGGACGCACGGAATTTCTTCCAGCTTGCAAACGCGCCAGTGCAGCCGCTGAAACGGAACCAATTCGGATTCACCGTGGGCGGCCCGGTGGTGATTCCAAAGGTGATAAATGGGCGCAACAAGCTCTTTTTCTTTGTTAATTACGAAGGGCAGCGCCAGCGCGTAGGGTCGCTCAATTTCGCCACCGTGCCTCTGCCGGAGTACTTCACCGGAAATTTCGCCGGCCTGCCACAGACCATCTACGACCCGAATACCAGGGTGCTGAACGCAGCCGGGACCGTCGTGCTCTCGCAGCAGCCATTTCCGGGCAACGTGATTCCGCCGAATCGCATCCATCCGGACTCGGTTACGGCGAGGCCCTTGTGGCCGGTCCCCAACAGCCCGCCGACCGCAGTACGCGACCTCCTGTACTCGCAGAACTATCAGAACAACCTCGAGTCCACGAAAGCCGATAGCGATGGCGGAATGATTCGCGGAGATTGGCAGCATACGGATCGTTCGAGCCTTCAATTTCGCTACAGCCACTCCTACGAGCCTCACTACACCCCGGCTGCCATCGCCGATCAGGGCAACGCCAACACGAGCATCACCGATCAAGCCATGCTTGGGCATACGTGGGTACTCAATCCGACGATGGTGAATCAGTTCAAGCTCGGATTCAGCCGTCTGGATGCGGATAACGGTAACCTACACGCCAACAACCCTGAGAACGACTGGGTGAAGAAGCTCGGGATCCCTTACGTGTTGTCGACCCCGCGGTATTGGGGCAGCCCCAGGCTTGGGATTGGCCCATTCACAGTGATCGGGGATCCGGAAAACTCGCCTTACTCCAACTGGGACACGATGATTCAGGTAACGGACAACTTTTCCTGGAGCAAGGGGAAACACGCGATCAAGTTCGGCGGCGATTATGTCCGAACGCGGTTCAATCTGGCCGGCAACGATCGCCCGCGCGGCCAGTTCACGTTCGGCGGGACATATTCTCAGCTCAGCGGCCAGACACCGCTCGCGCTCCATGGGATGTCGGATTATCTGCTTGGACTGGTGAGCGCCCAGCAAGCGCAGTTGGGCGAGGTGGTCGCGATGCTACGTGGCTATTCGATGGGCCTGTACGTTCAGGACAACTGGAAGGTCACGCCCAAGCTGACGTTGAACCTGGGCCTGCGTTACGAACTTGCGCCGGGCTGGGTGGAGAAATACGACCACATGACCATCGTGAGTTGGTCCTGGGACAATTCCTTCCATCCGATTTGGGTGCGCGCGGGCGAGGGGGATTTCTATCAGGGCAATCCTCCGGTACCGCTGCCTGCGGGGTGGTCGATTGCGCGAGACGGGCGCTTCGGACGCCGGTCCTGGAAGACGGACTATAAACAGTTCGCACCCAGGGTCGGGTTTGCGTACAGCCTGAATTCGAAGACCGTAATTCGCGGCGGCATGGGGATGTTTTTCCCGCATGATATTGGGAACGCGGCGTTCGACATTTTGCGCAATCAACCGTTCACGATGCGGATTGCGTCCACGTCCAACCAATTCATTCCAAATGCGACGTGGGATAATCCTTATCCCCCGGAATCGCTGCGGGTGTCGACGCTAACGCCTTCGTGGGTGTGGGGTGACCCACAGCCTTATACGCCGCAATGGTCGTTCAACATCCAGCGGGGGCTCACCGAGGCGATGACGCTGGAAGTGGGCTACGTCGGGTCGGCGAGCGTCCACCTGCAGCGGACTGTTTATGCGAACGACTCCGTGCCCGGCGGACCGATTGCGAACCGGAACCTGCGGCGTCCGTGGCCTGACCTCGGGTTCATTCAGGCGGTGGAGTCGCCAAGTCACGCGTCGTATCATTCGCTCCAGGCTCGGTTGCAGCAGCGCTTCGCGCACGGATTCACGCTGCTGGCGGCCTACAGTTGGGAAAAGTCCATCGACGATGGAAGCGGGATCCGGCAGGCACAGGGCGATACATACGTCCCGTCGGACGGATCCGATTTGAGATCCGAGCGGGGCCTGTCGGCCTTCAACTTTGGCCAGAAGTTTACGGTATCCGGCCTATGGCAGTTGCCGTTTGGCCGTGGAAAGGCAGTGGGGACGGGCATGAACCGGTACCTGAACGTTCTGGCGGGGGGATGGCAGTTGGGAGGCATCCTGACGCTTGAAGCCGGGTTCCCGTTTTCAGTGAGCTGCCAGAACAACGGCGTCTATCAAAACACGGACAGCACGTGCAGGGCGGATGCCACCGGGATCACTCCAATCCTCGAGAATCCCGACCCGGCACTGTGGTTCGACCCGGCGGCCTTCACGAACCGGCTGAACTTCACCCCAGGCGTGGGTCCTTACCGTTTTGGAAACAGCGCGCGCAACAATATCATCGGCCCCGGACTTACGCAGATTGACGCGTCGTTGTTCAAGTCGTTCCAATTTACTGAAACCGTCGAACTCGACTTCCGCGCCGAGTTTTTCAATCTTCCGAACCATCCCAATTTCGGCCAGCCGGCGGCGACCGTGGGAGTGGCGGGTTTCGGAAGGATCAGCAGCACGCGAACGGATCAACGGCAGATCCAGCTCGGACTGCGGCTGACGTTTTGACTAAGCGAATGGATGCATCCTCCTTGCCTCAGGGAGCAGAAGTCCGATCTCAACGTTTGCCGAGGAGGAGTGGGCAGGTTGCTCCTTCAGCCGATAGTAGAGCTGGCATCGGGCTCTACCCAAACAAGCTCGTAATGCTGACGTTAACAGCGCATGATTGCACAAATCATCGACACATTCGCTCGGCGGCTTGAGATTCTGAATCGATGCAACCGTCGCAAACGCATCTTGCCGCCTCTGCGATTCTTCTGGCCGGTGCCGCCTGGGCTGCTGAGCTCCGAATCCAACTTCAAGACGAGAGGGGTCGGCCGATCGCGGGACGTGTGGAGGTTCACGGCTCGGATGGGAAGATGTACCGGGCTCCGGGAACTTTGCCCAGCCGGCCAGCTGAGCGGTCCGAAACCGGATCCCCGTACCTGCGCTCGTTCGTGTTTAGAGACAGTGCCTCGATCACTGCACCGCGCGGCCGCTATCGCGTGATCGCCGAGCATGGCCTCGAATATGAACGCGTTACGCGCGAGGTGGAACTAGCCGAGGGTGCACAGTCCTCGATCAAGCTGACGTTGCGTCCGTGGATACGTATGTACAAACGGGGTTGGTGGAGCGGCGATATGCACGTACATCGTCCGATGGAAGACACGCCGATGCTCCTGGAAGCCGAAGACTTGAATCTCGGCATCGTTTTCACCATGTGGAACCGGCAAAATCTGTGGGGAGACAGGGCGCTACCAAACGATTGGATCCGCAAAACGGGTCCAGACCGGTGGATGACTGTCACGAACGGAGAGGATGAACGAGGTGGCGGCGCATGGATGCTGCACGGGCTGTCGAACGCGCTCGGATTCGACAAGGTGCTCCGCGACGGAGAAAGAAGCACCGAATCATGGGATCCACCCG
>DASRHX010000335.1:0-9864 GCA_035650295.1 Bryobacteraceae bacterium
ATGAGAATTGACCGGCGAAGCTGTCAACATCGTTGTAGAAAATCTCGTCCTTCTGCCGCGCGTAGTTGTAACCCATCAGCACGCTATACCCATTGGCGAAGCGGCGGTTCAGCCGCAACTGGAACGACTGGTAGCGGGTTCCTCCGCCTTCGATGCCGTCGATCACATTCAGGTTCCCGTACTGCGGATACTTCCGTGCCAGCGTCGTCAGCCCAACGGTCCGCTGGAAACGCAGCGCGCCCGGGAACTTGTCCACTGTCGAGAAGTTGTAGAACGGATTGTTCACGGCGACGTTGGTCGCATCCTTGTAGGTATAGGCTACGTTAGGGTCTACCTGGTTGATGTTGTAAAGACCAACGAGCTGGCTGGAGAAGTTCAGGTAGTAGGTCACATCCAGCACCATGTCTCTCATCACCTGGCGTTGCAGCGAGAAGTTGATGCGGTCGGTATAGCTACGTGGGCGATCCGCCACGACGAACGACAATGAATCGCCCAGCGACGTGTAGCGCCCCAGGCTTTTCTCATAGGCAGGAACGACCGGCGTGGAGGATGGGAAGGGATCCCGAAGCCGCTGCTGTGGCACGCCCTGGACGGCCGGATACGCTCCGGTCACGTTCTTGAAGCCCACGTAGTAGGTGTCAAAGATGTTAAAGGTGCCTCCGGTCCAAGGCGTCAGAAATCTGCCATAGCCAACGCGGAACGAGGTGATGTCGTTTATCCGGATAGCCACGCCCGCGCGGGGTGAGAAGCCGCCCCGCCCAGCGTTCCACTGCCCGCGATTGTCCGCATCAGCAAACTGGAACGCTCCGTTAAAAATCGTCGGTCCCTTATAGAACTGGGTCAGCTGTGCCGGCATCTGCGGCGCGTTGGCTCCTTGCATTTCGGGAATCGGCGATGTCAGATCGAGCGGCCGCGTCAGCCGGTCCTGAGGGTCCGTGTAAGCCGTCTCGAACTCGTAGCGAAGCCCGAGGTTAATCGTCACGTTGCGGCTCACTTTCCAGTCGTCATTGATGAATGAGCCGTAGAACCGGTTCTGTCCCTGCGGCAGAATCGTCGCAGTCATCGACGTCGATCCACTGTCCCAACTGTCGGCGCCACCCCCAGCGGGTTGAATCGCGCCCAACAGGAATGTAGCGTACCCGTCGCCGGAGGTGCGCAGATCCGGATTGACGTAGGTTGCCGAGGTGGCATCGGCCTGGAACCCAAAGCCGGGATTGTTGCTCACAATCAGACTCGTGGTGCGTTGCCCGCGCGTATCGGCGCCCATCTTCAAATAGTGTTTGCCGTGCTGGCGCGCCACCTTCACGCTCACGCTGTCCGAGTCCGGACGCTGATCCCAGGTTCCGCCTCGTGGTCCCATCGAGGTCCAATACTCTCCGGTTCCCGATCCGAGAATCGACATCCGCGGCAGAAGCTCGGGCACGGCTTTATTGCCGAAAATCGTGTTGTAAAAATTTGAGTTCGGCCAGAACTTGCTCCAACTCACATAGGCGCTCTGCGCGAACTGCGACGAGTCTATGAAGCTGTGATAGGTGCCGTTAACGTTCACGATCGTAGACGGGCTGACCATATAGACGGCGTCGCCGGAGATGGAAAGCGCATCGCGCTGGCTGCCGCGATCGTTCACGTAAAACTCCGAGCCCGTGGGGTTTGACGTGGACACGGGCGTCCACAGTTTGCTGTAGCGGCCGTAGAAGCGGAGCTTGTCGTTCATGACGTAGTCCGTCCGATTGGAAATATTGTGATAGTCGTAGCGGATCGGCAGAGGAACGTAGTAGTTCTGCACGTTGTACGGCCCTTGGCCGGGGCGATTGGCTTTCCACAAATTTCCCATATAGAGCATTGCGACCGGGTCTTGCATCGACTTTGGAATGATGTTACCCGCCAACGGCGTGCGCGTGATCGTCCGGCCGTCCGCGGATGTTTGCGTAGTCCACGGATCGTAGATCGTGCGCAGCCCGCCCACGGCGTTTAGGGATTGCGAGAAGTTTCCCTCTCGCTCCAAATCGGTCGGCAGAGTGTTGATCAAATCGTTTGGGTCAGTCTTTCTCCATTGTTCGTAGGAGAAAAAGTTGAACAATTTGTTCTTCAAGATCGGATTGCCCAAGGTTCCGCCCCACATGTGGGTGCGTCCAAGATTGATTGTGCGGATGACACGGTTTTCGAGGGCGTTCGCCCACGGGTATTGCCCCTGATAGAACGCGTTGCCGTGCCAATCGTTGGTACCCGCTTTCATCGTGAGCGTAATCGCCGAGCCGGACGAATGCCCGTACTCGGCGTCGACCGCGTTCTGTTGCACCGCGACTTCCTGAACTGAGTCGGGAGAGGGCATGTAGCTGGTCTTGTAGCCAATGCCGATCGGGCTGCCGTCGATCTGCAGGTCGTTCGAATAGTCGCGGCCGCCCCCGACTTGTTGCCGATTGCCGGACCATGTGAAATAGGGCTCGACTTCACGCTGCGTGTCGCCTTGGACGACGGCGGGATCGAGGCGCGCCAGCAGCAGCGGATTGCGGGAGATCTGCGGCAGGTTGCTAACCAGGGCGCTATCGACTGTGGTTTCCAGTTTGCTCGTATTAAACTGCACGGTGCTCGCCTGCGCTTCCACGGTTACCGTCTCGCGCACGTCGCCGGTACGCAATTGCGCGTCGACGGTCACGTCCGAGCGCGACTGCAGAACGACGTTCTCCTGAACGAATCGGTTGAATCCTTGCATTTGGACCGTAACCTGGTACTTCCCAGGAAGGACCAAATCGAAAAGATACCGCCCCTGCTCGTCGGACTGTCTCGTGGTCGAAACGCCCGTATCAACATTGCTAAGGGTTACCGTGGCGCCGGCAATGGCTGCCTGCGACGGGTCGGTCACTGATCCCTGAACACGGCCGCGATACTCTTGCGCGGAGAGGCCTAGGGCAAAAGTGACGAAAGCCAGGCTCGGTAGCAAACAGTGCTTATGCAGCATGTGCATACTCCTTTGGTGCCAGGATTTCCCACACTAATTTCCATGGTCCGGAAGTATATAACAAGAAACGCCACGTTCAAATGGGGGGCGGCGCGAGGCTCTTCATCACTTGCCCTTCTTGAGGTCGACTACCGCGTATGCGCTCATTTCGGGCACCGTGAATTCAGTGGCATCGCCTGATACGACAACGTCTTCGGTTTTGGCGCCTTCGAAGCCGAACGCGGAGAGCCGGATGTCTTGATACAACCCGCGCACGCGCACCCGAACGCCGGCAACGGTACTGCTGGAGTAGTTCAATAGATGGATGCGGGCGGCATTGTCACTGGTGTAAAGCCGAGCGATCACGGTCTCGGTTCCATAAATGCGCAGAAGCCGTTTGCGATCGGTGAGCATCGTTCGCGCCTTGTCCGCGACAGCCACGGGATTGGCAGCCGCAGCCTCGGGAAACTCGGCCGATCCAATGCGCACATTCAGATCGACGGAGGGATCCGGAGCGCTCACCACGCGGCACAGCAGATTTCGCCGCACCATCAGATTGACCACTTCCGGGATCGTTTTAGAGCCGGTATCAATGACGGCAATATTGACTGCCTGCTTGAGTCCGGGCACGTCGGGAATCTTCTTTAGGAATGCAAGCATGCTATCCAGACGCGCCGAGTCCTCCGGTGCGATGCGAAGCCGGGCATCCACCTGGTAGACAAATGCCTCGGCGGCGGCGAGCGGCGCCTTGCCCTTTGGAAGTTCGTAAATATACTTGCCGCCCGGCTTGCGCAGGAACTTCGAGCCATTCGACTCAACCCATGGAGCGCGTGTCGCAGATGCCGTGCCCGCGCCCTGCGTACCGATTGTCACGCCCGGTATCGACGCCTTCTCCGATTCCTCCGGGCGCGCCGCCTCTTTGCAAACATTCGCGCTCCCCGAGGGACCGACGACGCACGGAATGACAACTGGAAGCAAAGCGATCGCAAGCAACACGGAGGGCATCAGATCTCGATCCGTTTCACTTTAATCTTCTTGATGTCGTAGACGCCGAGTCCATATTTCTTGGCGGCGTATTCGATGTGTCCGGGCTCGCGTAGAAACCGGTCGATATTGGGATCGTCGGCATACCCTTCGCCAGGCTGCACATACTTCATGTCGTGATGCCAGACGCTGACGGCGCCCTCGGCCTTCCGCTTGTTGTCGATGACGTCGAGCAAGAGGCGGTCCATCGCAACGGGGTCCGTGCCAAACATCAGCTCCTTCGGATAGAAGCGGAACTTCCTGCTGGGCGAGAACGGCCCACCATGCCACACGCCCCGGATTCCGTCCATGATGCTGAGAACCGTGCGTGACCGGATAGGTTCGACGGCCGCCAGGGCGCCGATGAAGCTCAGCGTGTGGGTCTTCACGTCCCTGTGCGAGCGGGCGACGTTTCCGAAACTCCCATAGGCGATGTTTTTTAGACAGCCGGTCACCCCCGAGGCGCCGTGGTCCTTCATATTGGGGACGTTGATGATCTTGGTGAGCTTCTGTGTAATCAGCGCCACCATATTGGACCGCGTGTTCTCTTCTCCGAAGAAATTGCACTCGACATAGGTTTTCGGATCCAAGGCGCGGCCGGCGTTATGAAGCTGCACGCCGGCAGGCAGGTATTTGTCATACCCGGCTCGCGGTAACTGGCTCCGTTCCCAAACGTAGATGTTTTCCGGCTTCACCCCAATCGCGACGAGGTTCCGCGCGATCTCGGCGATGACCGCGGGCGTCGACATTGCGCCCGGAGCGCCAGAACAATTTGCCTTGATTCCCACAATGTCGGACGGCGCGATGAATTTGCGCCATGCGTCGGCATCGGCCTTGGCTCCTGTGAGAGAACGCATGCCGCGGGAAATCATCTCTTTGACTGTCGGCGCGTCAACCGTTTCGGATTGCGGATCGATGCACTTCTCCGCGTGCACGGAGACCACTTGGCCGCGGTAGGGTCCGGGCATGCCGGGATTGGGTTCCGGTTTGAACGCCGTTACGGCCTCATATTCCGGAATGGCATTTTCAGTTGCACCGGCCGCTACCGCGCCCGCGGACATCTGGACAAAGGTTCTACGTTTCAATGTGAGTCCCTTCAGTATTGAATTGCTCCCGGCGTCTCCAACCGGACACGAAAGAGCGTGTTCCGGCCTGTGATGTAGAGGGTCTTGAAGTCGGGGTCGCCGAAGGCGCAGTTGCGCGCGTTTTCGGGGAGAACGATCTGGCCGAGAGGCGCCCCCTGCGGCGAGTAAACTGCGATTGCCTTGCCCGTCACGTACAGGTTGCCCTTCGCGTCGACCTTCATCCCGTCCGGGCCGCTGGGCAATTGCGGAATGAGAATGCGCTCATTGGACGCCTTTCCCTTCTTGTCGAGATCGTAGGCGCGGATATTGCGTTCGTCGCTGTTCGCAACATACAGAAGGGTTCCATTGGGCGACAGCGCGATTCCGTTCGGACGGCCCTTGGGCTTGGCGACGATCTCCATTTTCCCGTTGGGCGCCATGTGGAACACACCGTAGAAGTCTAAATCACGCTTCTCAAGCGGAGTGAAAAGCGGATCGGTGAAGTAGATGTGCCCATCGCGGCGCACGATAATGTCGTTGGGCGCGTTGAAGCGTTTGTTCTCCCACTTCTCCGCCAGCACTTCAACCTTTCCTGACTTCGAGGTGCGCGTCACGCGCCGCGAGCGATACTCACACGTGTAAAGACGGCCCTTGCCATCGAATGTATTGCCGTTAGCGCCGTTCGAGTTCGCACGGAACACGCTCACGCCTTTGCCGGGGTCGTATCGGTGGATCGTATTCGTTTCAAAATCGCTGAAGAGGAGATAGCCTTCACGCGACCAGACCGGACCTTCGCCACCGGGAAAGCCGGAAGCAACCGCCTCGACTTTCAACGCAGCGAAATCCTCAGCCGGGAGGCAGGCGAAAGACAGGAAAGCTAATGCGGCGAATTTCATACGGAATCATGCCATCTACTTCCTGACTGCGAAGTCATTATATCAGCGGCACTTCGGCCATCCTCATTAAGCTCAGCGATTGGAGAACACCGTGCGGGCTTCGCGGAATTGATTCAGTACGTGACTCTTCTCGGCTTCCGATCGCCACCAGGGCCAATCCGCCGCCATGCCCGTCAGTTTATCGATCCAACGCACGAAGTAGGCGGCCGATTGGGAGTTGCGGATTGGTTTGCCGGCCACGTAGACGCGGATAGCGTTGGTCGCCGCCTGTGGGTACTCGCCGTGAAGCAGCCGGTAGTTTGGACCCTCGGCATACAGTGAAAACCAGGAACTCTCGTCAACACGGATTCGTTCACGAAACGATCCCGCGGCGAGTGTTTTGAATACAGCTCCGTTGCGGTACAAGATCACTTTCGACAGCGGCGTGATGGATTGCGCGGAGCCTTCGACGACTACCTCGCCCGGCTCGGACAGGCGTATCGTTTCTCCCGGCATTTTGTCATTCACGCGCAGATCCAGCAGGGGCCCCGTGCTGAAATACGTGCGGCCCTTTCGAAGGGCATCCAGCCAACCGGCAAGGGAAAACCGCGGACCTGTATGCGCATATGTGCGCACGCTGCCGATCAGTTTGGTCCGGTGCAGGTTCGTGATCGAGTCTTCGCCTCCAGTCGGCGTGATCGCGAAGTCGTTATTCAGAGCGTGATGCCAAACTCGCAACGAACCGCGCGATGCGCCGGACCATTCCAGGCAATCGACTACGCCCAGCGCAGCATCCACGGGAAAGGCCCGGCCGACTCCAAGAGTTGCGGCCAAGGGATCTGTTTCGCCCGCGAAGGCGTGGACGTAGCCGTTGATCGCACCCTGCGCACGCGCCTTGCGGAACATGTCGGTGTTGCTCGGATAGAGGCTCTCGATCGCGGTGCCTTCATATCCAGTGGTGAAGGGTGAGATCAAATGCTCCTTCAGCCCGAGAAAGAATACGTGGCCGTAAAATGGCGGCCGGTATTCTTCGCCGAAGTGGATCGTGCCGGTGTCTTTGCCGAAGAACTGGTGATCGAGAATGCGATTGTCCTTGTTCGCAACGAGGTTCATGACGGCATCCAGGCCCTCGGCATCGGCCATGAAGCGCAGGTTCTCCGGCGTGTTATGGAGATTGCCACCGTAGTTCATGTGTACGTGCGTGGAGGCGCTGAACCAGCCGGACGCGGCGGGGTTGGCAACGCGCTTCATGCGGATTTCGGAGGATGTCGTTTGCCCGGCGGTCAGGGTAACCGACGCTTGTGCGGGTTGATAGTCGAAACCGTGCACGGTTTCCACAACCATGGAGCCAGGGGGAACCTCGACGGTGTATTGCCCCCGCGTATGGAACGTGTGGATCGAAGCATTCCCCAATCGGGAATAGGCATCCAGCGGCGGATAGAACTTCCCATCCGAGGCAGCGCCATGTATTCGCGCCGGTAGCAACGCCCCGGTCGCGTCATCCACTATCCGCACGGATAGGCGGGCCATCGGCCGTTTCCATTTTCGCGACGTGATGCCGATTTTGCGGCGCTTCCCACCGTACGTCTCGAGTGTCCATAACTGCGGGAGTCCGCCTTCGTTCGAGATGTAGGCGATCGATTCCCCATCGGGTGACCAGCGGGGATGGAAATGATCGTACTCGCCAAAGGTGAGCTTGTAGGGCGCGCCGCCCGCGACCGGCGTGACATACAAGTTACTGAATTGATCGGCGGCGCCGGCAGTTGATGAATAGACGATCCTTTTCCCGTCAACAGAAACGTGCGGGCGTGTCCGGTACAACGTCTGTTCCCGCAAAACTGGAATGGCGTTCCAATTCGCCGGCGGTATGGAAGGCATGCGCCATACATCGCCGGATCCCAACGAAACGCCGCGGTTGGAGACAAAGACCAGTTCGTTGCCGTCCGGAGTCCATGCCGGCTGTGTGTGGATATCCCAGGCGCTGAAGTAAAGCCGGTCCCGCGGGTATCGATTGTCGCGCGTCAATGCGATCTCAGGACCGGCCCAATCACCACCCTGAATCGAGCGCACGTAGATGTTGAAGTTGCCCGACGGATTTGTCGACACATAAGCGAGTCTCCGGCCATCGGGCGAGAAGGTGGGGTCCAGATAGATCGCGTTTCCTCGGGTGAGCGCACGTGTCTCGCCTGTCGCTACGTTCAGGATTTCGAGCTGAATCGAACGGGCATCGTCGTCTGCTGTATAGACCAGCCATTTGCCATCGGGCGACCATGCCGGCGAGGAATGATACGACTTGCCATACGTGATCTCGGTGGCCGCGCCGGTTGCCGGATCGACTCGCCAGATGGAACCATTCATGGCGACGGCAATCGAGCGGCCGTCGGGCGCCCACGCTGGTGCCCACGGCGTCGTGGACGGTGCGGGCGGAATGTAGTAGTTGTGCATGTATTGGCCGCCTTGCTTTGCGGCCGGATAGGCAGTGGGGACAGCGCGTTGTTGAGCGAGAACAGCAGTGATGGAAGCGAAAAGGATGCAGATGCGTACTGGCATATGGCCGCCGGGCCGCCCCGGCTCCGAGCCAGTATAGTCTCTCGCTAGTCGTCGGAATCGCCCGGCGGGTTCGACGTGCGCTTTTGCAGATCGCGATCGAACTCGGCCCAAGCCTCGGCCAGCTTCTCCGCCGCTTCCTCGGTGTACTTCTGCCGCTCCTCGGCGCTTGCGTTGGGGTTGCGCTCGGCCTGACCTTCGGCGATATCCCACATGGCGTCGACGATGGTTTTCAAATCGAAGAACCGAAGGATGGTCTTCTTGCGGAGGTGTTCGACCATCTCGCGATACTCATCCTTCTGCACCAGGACGGGGAGCTTCCACCAATTCGGCTTCGGTTGATTGGGAGGTGGGAAGCGATATTTCCCATACTTCATCGCCTTGTCCGTCTCCTCCATGATGAAGATCGGCGGGGTCGTAGGAGAGACGTACGGGGCACGCTCGAAGATCAACTCAACCGCGCGCTTGTTGCCCACGCTCCCAAATGCCACCGGATGAAACTTGATCCGCTGGCTCAACGGCCGCACAACCGTGCCCCACTGGCGAGTCTCATAGTCGATGGAGCTCTTCAAGTTCTCAATCACGGAAACCGCGCGCTTCAGGCTCACTGCCTGCGCGTACGATTCGCTTGCTTCCGCATGGCCGACCGCCGTGATTTTCACTACGGAGTACGTCCCGGGCTGATCGCAGTCCACGATCCAGTCGGCGATCAGACGCAGATAGATGACCTTTTTGAGTGGGAGGTCGGAAACAGCATCGCCGTTCTTGGCGAACGTCTTGATCCACACCGACTGGGGAAGCGGCGGTTGTGCCGGCAGCGGAATCTTCCGATCCAAAATGCTACGAATACGCGGGTCGACCATGAATCCTCCGAATCGTGCAATAGACGCACATGACTTATATAGCGTGAAATCCAGCCCCACTCCGCCACACAAGGTCCAATGATAAGCACCGCTTGTTGTTGACGCGAAATGGAGGTATTCGATAGAGTTTCACTCATCACATGCCAGCTATCGACGTCCCTATTACGCCAAGCGGCTTCGGACAAACCACTCGCCGAGACCGCTGGTGGGTGCAATCGCTCCTGATTTTCTTGGGTTTCAGCACCTTCATCGTCTACTCCACATGGGCTGCCTTTCAAGGCGACCACTATCGTTTCGGCGAGTACCTTTCTCCGTTCTATTCACCGGAGCTTTTCGGCGATCCCAACCATGCATGGTTCGGCGGCAAGCCATCGTGGTGGCCCGGGTGGGCGCCCTTCTCGGCGGCCCTGCTCATTCTCTGGGCGCCCGGCGGATTTCGATTCACGTGCTACTACTATCGCGGCGCGTATTACAAAGCGTTCTGGGCGGACCCGCCGGCGTGTGCAGTCGGCGAGCCGCGTCACAATTATCGCGGCGAGCGAAAGTTCCCGCTG
>DASRHX010000336.1:0-7187 GCA_035650295.1 Bryobacteraceae bacterium
GGGGCGTTCTCAGACGCGGCAGGAACCGTGCTAGTGACGAACAAAGGCCTGCTTCGCCAGACGGAGAGCGGATTTGTCGAAACAGCGCCGGCCGTTCTCTCATTTCTCAAGGACAATTCCCTTTATTCGGTTTTGGCGTTACCGGGAGGCGTGACAGCACTGGGAACCACTCGCGGTGGAGTGATCTTGATTGACGCTACTGAAGCAGTGATTCGAGTTTTAAACCGTGCCGCGGGTCTGCCCGGTGACTACGTCGCGGCGATGACCACCGACCGCCAGGGTGGAATCTGGCTTGCCACCGACAACGGCGTAGCGCGATTCGATCTCCGGATGTCGCGATTCGACGAGAGACACGGTTTGAAAGGCGCGGTCATTGCATTGGCCAATTGGAAAGGCGCGGTCTACGCCGGTACAACGTCGGGGTTGTTCCGTCTTCGGCCGCCCGAGCCCGCGCGAGCTCCCACGTTCGAGGCCGTGGCGCAGTTGAAGGAGCGGGTGTTCGTTCTCGCCGCCCGCGAAGATGGCCTGTGGGCAGGCACGCAAACCGGCGTCTACCGGCTTGACGATAGCGGCGTGAAGAAGATCCTTCCTGCGGAAGTCGTGTACGATCTTTCGTTCTCATTACGCGACATGGGCCGCTTATACGCCTCGGGGCGGTTCGGAGTAAAAGTATTGCAGAAGGAGGGGAGCGATTGGAAGACCACCGCTACTCTAGCTTCAGGAGGCGAGGAGTTTCGAACCATTGGAGAAGACCCGCAGGGCAACGTTTGGGTCACCAGTTTAATCGGAACGATTCGCGCCGACTTTTCGCAGATCCCTCCCAAGGTGACCAATTACGTGCAATCCGACGGCCTGCCCGACGGATGGAAGAACGTCTTTCGAGCCGGCGGCCGCTTTGGCATAGCCTCCGAGAAGGGCTTGAGGACGTTCGACCCTGCCAGTGGCCGATTCGTTCCGGAAACCGGGTTTGGACAGGAGTTCGCGGACGGACGCCGCGGCGCGCTGATTCTGCACGAGGATACACAGGGAAATGTGTGGATCACTGGGAAGGGCTATCATGGCCTCCTGATTCGCAAGCCAAGCGGCGGTGGATGGGCATGGAAACCGATGATGTTTCTCGGCGCCGGCATCGACGAGTTTTGGGCTGTTCAGCCCGATCCAGACGGCGTAGTTTGGGCCTCCAGTTCAGCGGGATATTTGGCCCGATACCAGCCGGGCGCGTTCGAGCCAACCAGCGAACCCTTCCGCCTGATGATTCGCCGCCTACAAGACTCCGATTCCGGGCGCGTTCTCTTTGGGGGCCGGGAGCACAACCAGCAGTACCTCACGTTGCCGTATAACCAGAATGGGTTGCGCTTCGATTTCGCCGCGCCTTTCTACGACGACCCAAACGGCGTCGAATATCAGACGATGTTGGAGGGCAGCCAGGGGGCGTGGTCCGCGTGGACCAAGGAATCCTGGCGCGACCTGAGCAATCTTTGGGAAGGCCGGTATCGCCTTCACGTGCGTGCGCGCAATCCCTACGGCCAGTCGAGCAACGAAGCCACATACGGTTTCCGCGTGCTCCCTCCGTGGTATCGGTCCTGGTGGGCGTATCTGCTTTATGCGGTGAGCGGAGTGGGATTGACGTCGCTTCTACTTAAGTGGCGGCTGTACCAGCTACGTGAGCGAAATCGCAAGCTGGAAGCGATCGTTGAGGAACGCACTGTCGAGATCCGGCATCAGCGGGACCAGATCAAGGAGCAGGAGGAGAAATCCGAAGCTCTGCTGCTCAACATCTTGCCCGCATCCGTGGCGAAGGAGCTTCTTGCTACCGGCTCGGTGGAGCCAATGCTGTTCGATGACGTCACGGTATGCTTCACCGACTTTGTCGGCTTCACCGTTTCGAGCGAAAAGCTGGAGGCAAGGGAAGTAGTCGCGCAACTCGATAAATACTTCACGGAGTTCGACCGGATCGTGGCTCGCTACGGTATGGAGAAGCTGAAGACCATCGGCGACGCCTATATGTTCGTTTCCGGCCTGCCACAGCCGTCCAACTCCCATGCGGTCGACGCAGTGCTAGCCGCGCTGGAGATACTGGAAAAAGCCAAGGAATTGGCCAGCCGGCCGGGAGGACAACAATGGAGGCTTCGCGTCGGCCTGCACTCCGGCCCTGTTGTGGCCGGCGTCGTTGGTGTGCGCAAGTTCGCCTTCGACATCTGGGGCGATACGGTGAATCTGGCCTCGCGCATGGAGTCCAGTGGCGCCCCCGACCGGGTCAACCTCTCGGCGCGCACGCACGCCCTCGTCCGGGATTTCATCGAATGTGAATCGCGTGGACTGGTACGCACCAAGGATGGCCGCGACCTGGAAATGTTCTTTGCCCAACGCATGCGCTTGGCCTCAGCCATGGGCTTGGATAAGGAATTCCTACCGGCCTACGAACGGCAATACCAATCCGTATTTGGCCAAGCGCCGCGCGCTCTCCCGCGCGACGGCGTCCGCGATGTTCTGCTGCCCGCCTCTCACAAGTGAATCGTCCAGCGCTCCTGCGCCAGTTCGGTATTCTCAAACTCCGCCTTGGCCTGAGCCAGCATGCCGCGCAACATCTCGTCGGTATGTGACGGATCGTGGTGAGAGAGGATGAGCTGTTTGACTCCGGCGTCGCGAGCCACCTTCACGCCTTCGAGCCACGTACTGTGTCCCCATCCCGCCTTTGATGGGTACTCGTCCGGAGTAAATTGGGCGTCATAGATCAACACATCGGCACCTTCGGAATACTCTCGCATGGTGCGGTCCAAAGTCGCGTCACCATGCTCATGGTCGCAGGCATGAACGATCACGGCTCCCCCCGATTCCAGCCGGAACCCCGTTGCTCCCTGCGGATGGTTTAAAGGAAAGGAACAAACGGTCAAATCGCCGTATCGCAGCGGCTCCTTGCCGATCTGCACAAACTCGCGTTTAGCCGCAAGCAGTTCGAACTTCACCGGGAAGTAAGGGAAGGTCATTTGTCCTTCGAGGATGTCCGCCACCTCTTCGGGCGTGCGGCTGGAATGAAACACAACGCGGTTGGCGGGGCTGTATAGCGGCGCAAAAAACGGGATGCCTTGAATGTGATCCCAATGAAAGTGTGTCATTAGGAAGTGAATGCCGTTGGCGTTGGGACTATACCGTTGTAGCAGCGAGAGCCCCAGTTGGCGCGCGCCCGTGCCGCCATCGATAATGACCACTTCGTCATTGGGCAACCTCAATTCCAGACACGTAGTGTTTCCCCCGTAGCCCAGATTTTCCGGAGCCGGGGTTGGAATGGAACCTCGTACGCCCCAGAAGGTGAGCTGCAAACGGAATGGATCGGTCATCTATTCATGGTCCTTGCCAGGGCGGGCCCCTCACCCCAGGGAAATGTGTATAAGAACATAGGTTACCTGGAAATCGGCGTATTGGCATCTTTCGATCAAGGCTAAACTAAAGATTCTCATGTCAAACGACCGCGTTTCCCGCGTCATCTTCGAATACGCAACCCAGATAGGCGGAGCGCGTGAGACCGACGCCTCACTCCGGCTAAATGCCAACATGGCGCGCGACCTTGTAGGCGCCGACCGTTGCAGCATCTGGCTTATCGACAGAAAAGCAGGCGAACTTTGGACTAAGGTCGCCCACGGGGTTCCCGAGATTCGCATTCCGATGGGCCAGGGTATTGTCGGCGCTTCCATTGCGCAGAACGAAACCATCGTCGTGAACGATACTTCCCGCGACGCCCGGTTTCTGAATCCGGTCGGCAAGACGAGCGGATATGTAACCCACTCACTACTCGTAATTCCGTTGCGCGGCGCCGACGGCGCCGTGACGGGCGCGCTCCAAGCGCTCAACAAACCAGGCGGCTTCACACAGGAGGATGTCGATTTGCTGGGGCTCGCCGCGGCCTATTCAGGCGCCGCGCTGGAAATGCAGCTCTTGCGCGAGGAGGCTGAAGCCGCACGCTTGTTGCAGAAGGAGATGGAAATTGCGCGCGAGGTGCAGCAGCGGCTGTTTCCGCAATCGCCGGCGCCTATTGACGGATTGGACTACGCGGCCTATTGCCGCCCGGCGAAATCCGTCGGTGGCGATTACTACGACTTCATCCCCATGCCGGACGGCAGCTTCTTCTTCACGGTCGGCGACGTGTCGGGGAAGGGAGTCGCTGCTGCCGTTCTGATGGCCAGTATCCAGGCTTCCATTCGGTCACAAACGGTCGAATTGTTCGATTCCCTGGCCACTCTGTTGGGCAATTTCAACAAGGCAGTCTATTCATTCTCCATGGACGACCGCTACTCCACGCTCTTCTGCGGCCACCTGGATGCCTCAATGCGGCAGCTCTCTTACGTTAATGCCGGTCAGGTGAGGCCGCTCCTGTATCGCGCAAATACACAAAAGATTGAAAAGCTCAGTATCGGCGGCCTGCCTGTTGGGTTGCTCCCCATGGCAGAGTACGACCAGGGGCAGGTCACACTCGAAACTGGTGACGCACTGCTGTGTTTCTCCGACGGCATCAGTGAAGCGACGAATTCACAGGGCGAGATGTGGGACGAACAGGTGGTTCGATCTTTTCTGGCCGAACATCATGGCGAGACGGCCGACGGAATCATCCGCTCGCTGGTGGCGGCAGTTGATCAATTCGCCGGCGAAGCGGAACAGTTCGACGACATGACGGCAATGGCGGTCAAGGCCATCTGAAGATCTCATCAAGGCGATGTCGAAGACACATTCTGGCTCATGAAACGCTAGCATCCCACGGCCAGCCTGAGAGACCGGATGGAATTTTTTACTCGTTGCCATAACCTAAAGTTTCCTTGGCGGGTGAACGGGTTAGCCACAAGTGTGCGAACCAAGCTAGACGCCCCGGCGCACCGGTGACGCTGCTTCCAGGCCATTTGCCAATCCCCTATGCCCCATAGGCTCGGGCTAAGCCCCATGCTTTCAACCAACAACAAATCACATGGCTAACTTGGCCCTCCACGTGCCCTGTTAGACGGGGAGGCGATCCCATGATGCGAGTAAGGAGATTCACTATGAGACAGCTTTTGGGATTCATCGCGCTTGCCACGCTGGCCATGGCGGAAGTTAGAACGATCGGATCCGGCACCAGCATCACGGTACGAACCAATGAATCGATCGATGCCAAGAAAAGCGATGGCCAGATATTCACGGCCGTCGTGGACCAGGATGTGTTAGACGCGAACAACAATGTTGCCATTCCGAGGGGATCGAGCGCCGAATTGATGGTCAGGAAATTGTCAAGCAATGAACTGACACTCGACCTCGAATCGGTTACCGTGAACGGACAGCGCTATGCGCTTTCCGCGGAGGCAAACGAACTGAGCTCCACTCGGAAAGAGGGGATTGGGACAAATGAGCGAACCGCGAAATATGTGGGCGGCGGTGCGGTGCTAGGTGCGATTGTTGGCGCGATTGCCGGAGGCGGCAAAGGCGCGGCAATTGGAGCTGCAGCTGGCGCCGGCGCAGGTGCGGGCACGCAGGTACTGACTCGCGGAAAGAGCGTGAAGGTTCCCTCCGAGTCCTTGCTGACGTTCCGCCTTGAACAGCCGCTGGGAGTGGCAATGGCGGACAACGGCTTCACGCGTAAGGGCCGTCATTATCATCGGATCCGCTAAATGGCTGCTATCCAAATGGGCGCCGCGGGCGATTGTCGCGGCGCCTTTCGACCGTAGTCGAGGTACGATCTGAAACCGATAATTTCTGTAATCATATTCGCGGTGCTTGCCTCCCGTGGGCTGGCAACTTCCCAGTCGGAGCCTAAGACCGCGAAGCGGCCGAAGGTTGGACTTGTCCTCGCAGGAGGAGCGGCTACCGGATTGGCGCATATCGGCGTCCTTCGCTGGCTGGAGGAGCAACGTATTCCTGTGGACTATGTAGCCGGCACCAGCATGGGCGGACTGGTGGGTGGCTTGTATGCGATGGGTTACGACGGTCCACAGATCACGCAATTCTTTGAGGGTGTCGATTGGTCTGCTGCACTTCGAACGAATACCCCTTTCCAAGATCTTTCGTTTCGCCGAAAAGAAGACCGGCGGCAGTTTCCGAACGTGCTGGAAATGGGCCTGAAAGGCGGCCTCAAGCTACCAACGGGGCTCTCCCCTGGACACGGCGTCGGACTCGTGATCAGCCGCGCCACCGCGCCCTATTCAGAGCTGAAGAGTTTCGACGATCTGCCGATCCCCTTTCGCTGCGTCGCAACTGACCTTCTCAATGGTAAGGAAGTCGTATTCTCCAGCGGCTCTTTGTTTGACGCCCTGCGTGCGACCATGTCGCTGCCCGGCGTCTTCGCGCCAATTCGTTTAGGCGACCAGGTTCTCGTGGATGGAGGCTTGGTGAACAACCTTCCCGTTGATGTAGCACGGCGGATGGGCGCGGAGGTGATCATCGCCGTTGGTCTCGAAACACCGCCTGCCGACGGCGGCTATGACGACTTTCTCGCCGTCATCAGGAGGTCGCTTAGCATCATGGTTTCCGCCAACGAGACCAGGAACTTAAAGAGTTTGGGTCAAGCGGACCTGATTCTTATGCCCGACCTGACGGGCTTTTCACCGGGAACCTACGCCTCACCGGGAAGCTACAGCCTAGCAAAAGAACTGGCCGATCGTGGCTACGAGGCGGCGCAGCGAAAGGGACGGTTTCTGCAAGTGCTCGCGGTGGACGAAGTGGCCTGGAGCGCGCTGCGGGCGGATCAGCAAAGCAGGCGAAGGCAGGGCTGGGCGGAACCGTCTTTTGTGGAAATCGTGGGAATGGAACACGATAAGGACCGCCTATCGGCACTCAACCTGAGCGACAAGCTCACCCAGCCTGCGAATGGTCCGGAACTTGAGAAGACGCTGACCCAAATCACAGGTCTTGGCCGTTATGAAACTGCCGACTATGGTTTTGTGAGGAGGAATGGACAGCAGGGTTTGCAAGTGAGGGTTCACGAGAAGATCTACGGCCCACCCTTCCTGAATACGGGGATCTTCGTTTCCGGTTCGAACTCCGACGGCCTGAAGTTGGGAGTCGCGGGACGATTGACGTTTATGGATGTGCTGGCCCGCAATTCAGAGTGGCGCACGGACGTAAGCCTTGGTCTGGAAAACCGTATCGCGACTGAATACTACTATCGTCTGAAGGGTACGCGTTTTTTTGCGGCGCCCGGCGGATTTCTCTATCAGCGGTCGCAGGAT
>DASRHX010000337.1:0-6362 GCA_035650295.1 Bryobacteraceae bacterium
GGCAAACCTTACACCGTGCAAGGTTTTAACGACCGCCACGGTCGCCCCACGATCCCCGGCGATCCGCCCGATTCCACCCGGTTCGAAACCGCCTGGCCCGACGGCGCAGTGTGGCCGCGGGAGTTCCAGAACCTTCGTATGTTTCTCCGCAAGGGACACATCACGAACTGGGACTACTACCCGGAGTATGGCGAAGGCGACATGTTCAACCTGCGCACGCTCGACCTCTGGGCCGAGCAGGAGGGCCAATCACGGAAGGTCTCCTCGGCACTGGCGTGTCTCGTGGTTACCTATTGCTTCTGGATCGCCTTTGCCGATATCGACGGCTTCCGCATCGACGCCGCCAAGCACATGGGCATAGAGGCACTGCGAACCTTCTGCGATTCGATCCGCGAGTTTACCCAGGGCATCGGCAAGGAGCGCTTCTTCCTCGCGGGTGAGATTAGCGGTGGGAGGGTGATGGCGTGGGAGGTCGTCGAGAAGACCGGGTTGGACGCCGCGCTCGGGATCGAGGACGTCCCGGGTAAGCTCGAACGAATGACCTGCGGCTACGGCGAGCCCGCCGACTACTTCTCGATCTTCCGCAATTGGGAGCTCGACGACCAGTCCCTGCACCGCTGGTATCGGAACAGCGTAGTCACCTTGGTCGACGACCACGATCAGGTCCGCAAAGGCACGAGCAAGTCGCGGCTCTGCGGCGACAGCCGGTTTCGCGACCTCGCCTTCAACGTCGTCGCAACGCAGCTCACCACGATGGGGATTCCTTGCATCTATTACGGGACCGAGCAAGGCTTCGACAGCGGTGGGCGTCCGAGCGGCTCGGACCTCGTGCTCCGCGAGAGCATGTTCGGTGGCCGCTTCGGCGGCAAGTGCACTCAGGACCGCCACTTCTTCGACGAGGACGCCCCACTCTACAAGGCGCTCGCCGCCTTGATCGATCTCCGCAAGAAGCTGCTGCCGCTGCGGCGCGGCCGGCAGATGCTGCACGAAATCTCCGGCGATGGGATCAACTTCGGCGTGCCCCGTCTCATGGGCGAGTGGATGCGCTCGATCGTCGCCTGGTCGCGGCTTTTCGTCGATCAGGAGGTGCTCGTCGCTTTCAGCACAGATCAAGAGCAGGCATTGACGGCATACTCGACAGTCGCGCCGCGTTTCCGCGCACCGGGGGACCTGCTGAAGCTGATCTTCTGGCACACGCCGGCAACCTCGTCGACGCCACCGGAAGAGTTGGTCGTCGAGCGCCGGCGCGAACGGCTTGCGGTTCGTCTCACCGTCCCTCCCGCCGGGTTCGTGATCTACCAAGCGGCCCCCGGCCTGGACCGCCTGGGGTTGAGTCGATCAGACAGAAAGACCTGAGCCTATTCGGAATGGACATGGTGTCGGCGAAGAAGCTGCAGGAGAGTGAGCGCGGGCCACGCCTCTTCCAGGGTATTCGGCCTGTGAGCCGCGCCGCAGTGGTCCGCGACGCGGTGGCCGGACTCAGCCTCGCTGCGATGAACGTTCCACAGGCACTGGGCTATACGAAGATCGCCGGCACGCCGGTCGTCACCGGGCTCTATACCCTCCTGCTGCCATTGGTGGTGTTCGCGACGTTCGGCTCTTCGCGCTATCTGGTGGTGGCGGCGGACTCGGCGACGGCGGCCATCCTCGCGGGTGCACTGTCATACATGGCCCCTGTGGCCAGCGAAGAGTATGTGACCCTGGCGGCCTTCGTGGCGCTGCTGACCGCCGGCTGCCTGCTGCTGGCGCGGCTATTCAAGCTCGGCTTTCTCGCGGACTTCCTCTCTCAGACTGTGCTCGTTGGGTTTCTCACCGGCGTCGGATTCCAGGTCGGTATCGCGGTGCTCGGTGAAATGCTGGGTGTGCCGGTTGACAGCCGCAGAACGGTCGAGCAACTCGCCCAGGTGGTCTCCAGAATGCCGCAGGTGCATGTGCCGACGCTTTGCATTTCGGCGGCGGTCGTGGCGGTCGTCCTCATCTTCCGGTCGCTCGGACCGCGGCTACCCGGTCCGCTCTTCGCCGTCGTGGGTGCGGTGGCGGCCAGTGCCGCGTTCGACTTCGCCACGCATGGAATCACGATCATCGGTCCGGTAGCAGCAGGCCTGCCGCGACTCGGAGTACCAGATGTGAGCTGGGGCGAGGCGCTGGCGCTTGTCCCTGTGGCAGGCTCGTGCTTTCTGATGATCATCGCTCAGAGCGCAGCGACAGCGCGCGCCTATGCGTCGCGCCATCACGAAACGCTCGACGAAAACGCGGATATTGTGGGTCTGTCAGCGGCCAATGCGGCTGCGGCGCTCAGCGGCACATTCGTGGTGAACGGGAGCCCGACGCAGACTTCGATGGTTGAAGGCTCCGGCGGGCGAAGCCAGCTCGCGCATCTGGCTACTGCCGGGGTCGTCGCGCTCGTGCTCCTTTTCTTGACCGGACCGCTCCAGTATCTACCGCGGTGCGTGCTCGGGGCCATCGTTTTCACGATCGCCGTCGGGCTCATTGACCTGCGCGGCTTGCGCGACATCCTGCACGAGAGCCCCGGCGAGTTTCAGCTCGCGCTGGCCACCGCCGCGGTCGTGGTGGTGATCGGCGTCGAGCAGGGCATCCTGCTGGCGATGGTGCTCTCGCTGCTCCGCCACGTGCGCCACAGCTATCGTCCACACACGGCAGTGTTGGTCGAGGACGGCGCCGGGCAATGGCGGCCGACCGCCGCTGTCCCAGGCACGCTGAGCGGTCCCGGCCTGGTGATCTTCCAATTCGGAGCGGACCTTTTCTATGCCAATGTCGGCCGCTTCGTAAAGGACGTGCGGGGCCTCGTCGAACGAGCGCCCACTCCGGTCAGCTGGCTGGTGGTGGATGCCGGCGCCATCACGAACGTGGATTACTCGGCGGCACGCGTGCTGCGTGACCTTCACGAAGATTTGACCCGCGACGGTGTCGTGCTGATGCTCGTACACGCGCAGTCGTCCCTGAAGGCCGATCTGGACCGCCATCGCCTGACCGACGTCATCGGCGCCGATCATGTTTTCGATAGCTTGCACGAAGCGTTGGCAATGATACGCGAAAAACGTCTTCACGCCGTGGAGGCTGGAACGAGTGGCGCGGGATGGAAGAGTGTCGAGTGACGAGTGGCGAGACTAAAATTATGGAATGATGGAATACTGGAATATTGGAATAATGAATGAGCAGTCCCGCCCCAGTGTTCCATCATTCCATCACTCCAACATTCCAGTGTTCGAGCTTCGGATTTCGGATTTGATCAGGTCCAAGTTGGAAGCTATCGTGGGGATCATACATGGAAACACCAGCACCGAAGAAGCGCATTTTGATTCTCGGCGGCGGTTTTGCCGGCGCCTATACCGCGTTGCACCTTGAGAAGCGACTGGCGAGCGAGCCGGACGTCGAAATCATGGTTGTGTCGCGGGAGAATTTCGTGCTGTTTACACCGATGCTCCACGAAGTCGCCGGGAGCGACGTGGAGGTCACCGATATCGTTCAGCCGCTGCGGAAAATGCTGCGACACACTCATGTGGGGATCGCCGACGTCGAGGCGATCGATCTCGCCAAGAAGCAGGTGCGCGTCCGGCACGGCGGTCTTGCCCGCTCGTTCGATTTCACCTACGACCAGCTCGTGCTCGCGCTCGGCGCAGTGACGAACTTCTATCACACGCCCGGCCTCGAAGAACACGCGCTCACGATGAAGACCTTGGGCGACGCCATTCTGGTGCGAAACCGCGTCATTGATGCGCTAGAGTTGGCGGACAACCAGGCGGAGGAAACCGACCGCAAGACAACGTTGACGGTGGTGATAGCGGGCGCCGGTTTCGCGGGCATTGAAACCGCCGGCGCCGTCAACGATTTTTTGCGTGAAGGAATGAAATTCTATCCGCATTTAAAAGAGGAGATGCTCCGGGTCGTTGTGGCGGACCCTGGTGATCACATCCTCCCGGAGTTGGGGGTAAGCCTCGGTCGCTACGCCCGGGAACGGCTCGCCCGGCGTGGGGTGGAGATTCGCCTCAAGACCAAAGTCAGCGGTTACGACGGTAAGGAAGTGGCGCTGGATGATGGCACGAAGATCGCCACCCGTATGCTCATCTGGACCGCGGGCATTACACCGTCACCGCTATTGTCCACTCTGCCATGCGCCATACAGCGGGGCCGCATCGTTGCGAACGATTGTCTTCAGGTACCTGACTGGCCCGGCGTGTGGGCATTGGGCGACTGCGCGCTCGTGCCGGATCCACTGAATCCCGGCAAGTTCTATCCACCCACCGCGCAGCACGCCATCCGCCAGGCCGCTACTCTAGCGGGCAATATCGTCTCTTCTATGCGCGGCCAGGCTTTGCAGCCTTTCAAGTTCAAGATCATCGGCCTGCTCGCCACCATCGGACGGCACCACGGTGTGGCCGAGATTTTCGGCCTACACTTCTCGGGGATCATCGCTTGGTGGCTCTGGCGCGCCATCTACCTGAGCAAACTCCCCGGCCTACAAAAGAAGGCTCGCGTCGCCCTCGACTGGACGCTCGATCTCATTTTCTCGAAAGACCTCGTCCAGTTGCCGACATTACGGTCGTCGACCATGTCGGAGGCGGAAGAGTCTTCAACCGGCAGCGAGCATAAAACTGAGAGCTCGAAAACCGAAATCCGAAATTCGAAATAAATCAAAAACAAAGGGTAAGCAAACTTCTGTATCTCGCGCAAAGGCGCAAAGGGCGCAAAGTTTGCTAGAGAGTCAATGAATCTTGGAACTGAGCACGCTGACGAATCCGCAAAGCTACCAGGCGCCCTGCTTACCCTAGCGCTCTTATCGCTCCTCGCAGGCGTGGTATCGGGACTGCTGGGGGCAGTTTTTCGTCTCTCACTCGATCAGGCGGATCGCTTACGTGACGCACTGATTACCTGGGCGCATAGCGAGACGCTTGGGGGCTTTCTTCTCGTTACGGCTATTTGCGCCGCTGCGACTGCCGGTGCGGCTTGGCTCGTTCGCTGTTTCTCGCCCCAGGCAGAGGGAAGCGGTATTCCAAACGTCGAAGCGGTCATACGCGGCGAGCTACCGCCGGCACCCTACCGCCTGATACCGGTCAAATTCCTTGGCGGTCTGCTTGCCATCGGCTCCGGCCTTGCGCTGGGTCGCGAAGGGCCTAGCGTGCAAATGGGAGCGAGTACTGCTCATCTTATGGGAAAACTATTCCGCCGCAACGAGGATGACTGCAAAACGCTTCTGGCTGCCGGTGCCGGCGCCGGCCTTGCGACGGCATTTAACGCACCCATTGCAGGTGCCGCTTTTGTGCTCGAGGAACTGGTGCGCCGGTTCGACACACGGATCACCATCGCGACCCTGGGAGCCTCGGCGGGTGCGATCGCAGTGGCACGGGTGTTGCTCGGAGATGCACCGGACTTCCGTGTAGAACCATTGCCATATCCCGGCTTTGGCACGGTGGCCATTCACCTTGCTCTCGGCGTGGTCGCCGGATTTTTGGGGATTGTCTATAACCGCGCGCTTCTTGCTACACTTGCAGCGTTCGAGCAACTTCATCGATGGCCAGTGGAACTGCGTGCCGCGCTCGTCGGCGCGGCTGTCGGGGTAACGGCGTGGTTCGCTCCCGGTTGGGTCGGCGGGGGCGACGCCATCACACAGCGCACCCTCGCCGGCAGAGAGTCCGTTGCCATCTTGCCGATTATTTTTCTGTTTCGATTCGGATTCGGCGCGGTGTCTTACGCGGCGCGAACGCCAGGGGGATTGTTTGCGCCCATGCTTGTACTGGGGGCCCAAAGTGGTCTTCTCTTCGGAATCCTCTGCAACCAATGGTTCCCCTCCGCGGCGCCAGATCCAACGGTCCTCGCCGTTGTCGGCATGGCCGCGTTTTTCAGCGCGGTGGTGCGCGCTCCACTTACTGGTATCGTTCTGGTCATGGAGATGACGGCGAGCTTCACGTCGCTCTTGCCAATGCTCGCCGCTTGCTTCGTTGCCATGCTGGTGCCGAACATGCTCCGCAATCCGCCCATCTATGATTCGCTGCGGGAGCGCACTCTGAAAAGAAGTCGGACAAACTAATTTTGCGTAAAGGCGTGTTCCGACCGTTCGATTGACTCACGGCGATGACCATAGAATTGGCCGAAGAATAGAGAATCTGAAGTTTTGAAAGATGGAACGAGAAAAAGACGCAAGATGGCGGCTGGTCTATGATACGTGATGGACAGAAAGCGGTACGGAACTGCTCCATTATTTTATTAACTCCGTCAAACACAATCTAAAGGTCGCGGCCGCCGGTTTTTCCCGTGCGTTTCGTCACGTGGGGGACGGACACATCAAGCGGCGCCAGCATCTGCTTGTCGATCTGTGCGCCAATTGTGCGTTTGGCGATTCTCAG
>DASRHX010000338.1:0-2401 GCA_035650295.1 Bryobacteraceae bacterium
CGTCTTCGTCTCGTCTTCTTGTGGGTTCGTGTAGAGATTGAACAAGAACGGGAGCGGCAGCTTCACCGGTGGCGAGATCATCGTTTCCTGCTGATAGAAGTGCACCTTGTAGTGGCGCCACTTCACGGCCTGCAGGCGATCCGCACACCAGATCAGAATTCCGTCGCGGGCGGATTTGTCCGTCTTGCCGAGAAAGAAACTGGATTGATCGACGCCGTCGATGGGGCGATCGCTCGGCACGGCAGCCTCCGTCAGTTTCGCAATCGTCGGGAAGAGATCGACGCCGTGCACGATTTCGTCGCTGACGCGCGCGGCGGGTATGCGGCCCGGCCAGCGGATCATGAACGGCACGCGAATCCCGCCTTCCCAGGCGGTGAAGTACTGGCCGCGCCACGGCCCCGCCCAGCCGTCGTACGGCCGGACGAACTCCGGTCCATTGTCGCTGGCGAAGATCACGATCGTGTTGTCGCGAATGCCGAGGCGATCGACGGCGTCGAGCATCTGCCCGACGTTGGCGTCCATCTCGGCGAGCATGTCGGCCCAGTCGCCGTTGCCGGTCTTTCCGGCGAATGCGGGATGGGGGAGTGTTGGGAGGTGTGGCTGCGTGAGCGTGGCGTAGGCAAAGAACGGTTTTTTCGCCTGTGACTGCCGCTCCATGAAGGCGACCGTGCGCCGCGTGATCTCCGCGTCAATGAGCCGCCGCTGCTCGACGTCATAGACCCTCACATCGCGGCTCCTCTCACCCTTGCGGCCCTCCATGATCTGTTCGGGCGGCATCAGCGTGGGCGAGTAACCAGGAGTACCCGGCCACAACGCCTCGTCGGTGGTGCGGGGAATGCCGTACCACTCGTCGAATCCCTGATCGTTCGGCAGACGACCGTGCTGGCTTCCGAGATGCCACTTGCCGTAGAGGGCGGTGGCATATCCGGCGGCCGACAATGACTCGGCCATCGTCACTTCCCACTGCGTCAGCCCGTCGGCGACACCGCCGAATGGCACCGAGTGCGTGCCGGAGCGAATCGCGAAGCGCCCGGTCAGGATGCTGGACCGGCTCGGCGTGCACTGCGCCTCCATGTTCATGTTCGTCAGCCGCAGCCCTTCACTCGCCAGCCGATCGATCCGTGGCGTGGCTGCGCCGCGTGTCGCGCCGCCACCATAGACGCCAAGCTCGCCGTAGCCCAGGTTGTCCACGAGCATGAAGAGAACATTCGGTTTTTGTGCGGCCTGCGCCTGTCCGAGTGCGGGGCTCGCGTCGCCCGACTCGCTCGCCTCGACCAGCGTGGTGGCAAGGGCACTCACGCCCGCCGCCCGGAGGAATGTGCGCCGGCTCAGTTCAGCCATGAAATCTCCGTGGACTGCGTCTGCTCACTACGGTTTGCCCAATTTGAGCGGCTTCGCGAGAAACGTGAGGAGAATGTTGAACTCGCTGCCCTGTGTCCCGGCACGGGCGTAGGTTTCCCACTGGTAGTTCGCTTTGACAAACCCAAACAGGGTGCCCTTGCGTGCCAACGCAAGCGACACTTCGGGCCCTAGTGCGAAGACCTTGTTCTTCCCAGGCGCGATGTTGAGCGGGAATCCCTCGATGCGGTCGGCGGTCAGTTTGAACGACGAGTAGTAGACCAGTCCGACCGACAGGCCGCCGCCGAGAAAATCGGCACCGACGCCGCCTTCGAGGTTCATGGCATTCCCGACTTTGGTCTCACTCCCTTCCTTCGTCGACTGGAAGTTGAAGCTGGCGACTGTCGCCACGTGATACTTCCGCGCCTCGTTCAGGTAGACCGTCGTCCCAAACATCAGCTCGTGGCCCCACATGCCCATGCCCGTGTTGTCATCGGCGCCATCCGCATATCGGCCGGTCGGCATGTAGATGCTGTACACGGCGAGCGCGTCGGCCCTTTTGAAGTTCCATCCCAGGCTGATCGGCACGATCCCGGAATCGGTCATGCCCCCGCCAGGGTTCGAGTCGATCTCGGTGGCCTGAATCCGATTCTTCGCCAAGACCGGAAACAGCACCTGGAAGCCGTAGTTGCCTCCGAGAATCTTTTTGGTTGTGACGATGTTAAGGCCTCCTGCAACGGCCACGCTGGAGATGTGCGCGTCGATGGGAAGCCGATTGCCGTCTCTCGTCCTGACGGTGTCGGTGTCGTAGATGTAGAACAGAGGCGCGATGAAGTAGGTGCCCGGAGGAGGCGGCGACCCTCCTTTCAGTCCCACGAGGCCTTTGATGTGCTGCGTAGCCAACTGTGCGTGCGCAGGCGTCACACTGATCAGCCAGGCCATCAGCGCGCATACCGCCAGTCTCCAAAGCGCCTGCGGTAAGGCGACGGCGTCACGGCAATGCCGCATTGAATAGTTGGCCGGTTTATGCAATCCCTGCATTGTCATCGCCTCCAGTTGGCAC
>DASRHX010000339.1:0-5491 GCA_035650295.1 Bryobacteraceae bacterium
TTACCAGGGTAGTTTTGCCCGCGCCATTTTCGCCAATCAGAGCGACCCGCTGGCCGGTTTCGAGGCGAAAGCTGACGTCGCGGAGGGCGACGCGCCCGCTACCGGGATAGGCGAAGGAGACATTGCGAAACTCGAAGCCCATGGTGATTGGGCGCGGCGCTGGAATCCAAACCACGCCTTCAGGAGGAACTTCAATTTGCGGGCTCATCTCAAAGAATTCATAGAGGTCTCGCAGATATAGCGCTTGCTCGCTGACGTCGTTCACGCGGCGGAAAAGCTCTTCAATGAGAGCACGCGAGCGGGCGAACGAGCCGGCCAGAAAGGTCAGATCGCCAATTGTGAGGACACCCTGGAGAGTGCTGCGAATGATGAACAGGTAGGCCAGGTAGTAGCCGCCCGTACCAATGATATTCAGGGCTCCACCGACCGTGGCCCGGCGGATTGCAAGGCGCCGGTTTTCGGCAAAGAAGCGGTCGGCGAGTTTCTGATAGCGGCCAGCCAGGTATGGGCCCAAACCGAAGATCTTCACCTCTTTCGCGCTTTGTATGGAGGCTCCCAGCAGGCGCACGTAGTCGAGTTCGCGGCGCTCCGGTGTCCAGCGATAGAGGAGTGAATAAGTCAAGCCTGCAAAATGACTTTCACCCAAAAATGAAGGTAGTACCGCAAGAATCAGGAGAAGCAGGAGCCAGGGGGAAAACAGCAGCAGCCCAGCGGAGAGTGACGCCAGCGTCACCAAATCCTGCACCAGAGTAAAGAGGCTGGAGAGCAGACCCAGGCGACCGGTCGTCTGGCGGCGGGCTCGCTCCATCTTGTCGTAAAATTCCGGTTCCTCGAAGCGGGAAAGGTCGAGTGCCGAGGCGTGCTCCATGAGGCGCACGCTGACCTGGTTGGTGAAGCGGTCACCGAGCAAGCTGTCGCAGAAGGCGACGCCGCGGCCGAGCCAGTCGCTCAGGATGGCCAGGCCGAACTCGATCCCGACCAGCTTGTAAACCTGATCCAAGGAGCCGGTTCCCGCGCCCAGGAACGCCACTACTCGATCGATGATCAGCTTTCCGACCCAGAGCATGGCCAGCGGGAGGAGCGCCTTGCAGAGACGCAGAGTGAGGCTCGCCAAAACGAGGGGAGGCGAGGTCTGCCAGACCATTCCGAGGAGGGGAGGAATGTTGCGAAGTGCGCCCAACCGCTCCCGCCAGCCCGAGGGTTCGGGACGCTTAGGAAGTGGAGGGTGCATGAGCGCAGTGTAACGGAAAAGCCCACCGGGTGGTGGGCTTCTCGTCTCTCCAGCCGCCGCCGGAGAGGATGTTCATTGGGAGAATCAGAATCGACAAGTACGAGACCGTCGAATCCTTTGTTGAATGGAGTGTATCGTCTGGGACGGGATGAGTCAAGGGAAAAAGTTTCGCAAAAAATATGTCTGTAAATATATGATTTTACAATACTTATTCATATTAATGGAATTGCGATCGCTGTGCAAAACCTGTTGAAAACTTGTGAATTTTATCCGGGTGTGGACGCTAAGCGGACGAATCAATTGGGTTTAGTCGAGACGTTTCGAGCCTCGAGAAAAGCCTTAGCGGCGGTGGTCGTCGATGTGGAGAGTAAGCATCGCTTCGTCTTCCCGCTCCCATCCAAGATACCGCCGGCCGAAGGCTTTGATGCCGGCGAGAACGGCGCCCAAGCCGATCGTCAGCAAGATAAGAAAGCCGGTAAATTTGAAGGCGGTGAGGATCACGTCGCCCATGTTCGGGCCAGACGATTTCGAGGTTTCGTCCCACGAGATGCTGGCCTGATAATTCACTTTTGCGAGCAGCCGCTCGGCGGCATCCGGGTTTCCGGCGCCGATGAGGAGCGCTACCATCGGCCCGGTCCGTTTAGCCATCACGCCGTCCAATTTTTGAAACTCGACGACCTGCTTTTTGGCGATGGCCGGCGTGGGGTAGGAGAAGATTGCCATAGTCGCATTGCCTGCCGGCAAATTGTAGCGGCCGATCTGTGCTTCGGCACCGACGTGGAATGCGGCGATCGAAGGAGGAACGCGGGGTTCGAATTTTTCCAGGGATACCGGGCCGAGGACGTATCGTTCCGAGTTGGGGACTAGACCTTCGGCTGGCAGATATGTAGAAAGGATGGGCAGCGGCGCACGTTCCAATCGTGGCAATTGGACGAATAAGATCTGGCGCTTTTCTTCATCCGGAATATGACCTTCCAGCAGTAAAATATAGTTACCAAAGGTAAAATAGGCGTTCTGCCCGTTCTCCAAAGCAAGGTCGGTGAGCTTGGAAGGGCGCCAACCCGTGGGGCGCTGCCATTGGAAGACAGCCATGGCGGCGGTGGAATCGGCCACGCGCCAGCCGGTGGCGGTGAACTTCACCTTGCCGTCGTCGTAGGTCGCACGTTCGGCCTCCTTGAGGCCAAATTCGTTCCAAACCATCGCGTCGTCAGGTGTGATTTGGGTCAGCGAGGTGCGCTTGTACTCCCACCACTGCTCCGGCCAGATGGCACCCTGGAGGGAGGCGGCGAGCGCGATGAGTAGGGTTAGGCCCCGCAGCATTTTTTGTATTTCTTGCCGCTGCCGCAGGGGCACGGCTCGTTTCGCCCTACTTTGTTGCTTTTCAGCACGGGCTGCTGCTGCACCGTGGATCCGGTGCCCACCATCGAGATGGCGTCGAGCTCCTTTTCTTTCTTCTTTTCGATACGGCGGGTGAAATCCGCGATTGAGTTCTGCGCGGCCTGGCGCTGCTCAGCGGATACGGACACCGGCTGGGGCTCCCCCAAATCGTCATCATCCTCCGGCCCGTCGTCATCAGGCCTGTAGGGATACGATCCAGGGTCGACGGCCTGGAGGAAGAACAGGTAGCGGATGGTTTCATCCTCAATGCGGTCCATCATTGCTTCAAAAAGGATGAAACTTTCCTTTTTGTACTCGACGAGCGGGTCTTTCTGACCGTAGCCGCGGAGGCCGATGCCTTCCTTGAGATGGTCCATCGAGAGCAGGTGATCTTTCCACTGCTGATCGATGACGTTCAACATGACGATGCGCTCGGTGTCGCGCATGACTTCGGGACCGACGAGGGCTTCCTTATCTTTGTAGCGGCGCTCGATGCTTTCGAAGATGCGTTCTTCGACTTCTTCGCGCGTGAGGCCGGAGAGGCTGTCGAGGTTGATGCGCACGCCGTACTGGTTCAGAACGTCGGTCTGCAGGCCCGAAAGATCCCACTGGTCGGGGCGCGAGTCGGGCGGCATTCTGAGGTCGATGAAAGTCTGCAGGATGCCGCGCGCATATTCGAGCATCTTCTCGCGCATTTCGCCGCCTTCGAGCAAGCTGCGGCGCATGCCATAGACGGCTTTGCGCTGCTTGTTCATGACGTCGTCGTATTCGAGAAGGTGTTTGCGGGCGGCGAAGTTTTGCGCTTCGACGGCTTTTTGCGCGGCAGCGATGCGTTTGGTGATGAGCCCGGATTCGATCGGCACATCCTCTTCCATGCCGAGACGCAACATGAGGCCTTGGATGCGCTCGCCACCGAAGATGCGCATGAGGTCGTCTTCGAGCGAGAGGTAGAAGCGCGAGCTACCGGGATCGCCCTGGCGTCCGGCACGGCCGCGAAGCTGGTTATCGATACGGCGCGACTCGTGGCGTTCGGTGCCGAGGATGTGCAGGCCGCCGGCGCGAACGACTTCTTCGTGCTCGATGGCGCACTGGTCCTTGTATTTCTGGAAGACGGGCTCCCATTGTTGCTTGGAGACGGTTTCCGGATCGATGGACTGCTTGCGGAAGTACTCCTTGGCCATGTACTCGGGATTGCCTCCGAGCAGGATGTCGGTACCGCGGCCGGCCATGTTTGTGGACACGGTGACCATGCCCTTGCGGCCTGCCTGGGCAACGATAAAGGCTTCACGCTCGTGATTCTTGGCGTTGAGCACTTCATGCTGGACGCCGATTTTGGTGAGGATCCTGGAGAGCTTTTCCGACTTCTCGACGCTGACGGTGCCGACGAGAATGGGCTGGCCGGTGCTGGTGCGTTCCTTGATTTCCTTGGCGGCGTTGCGGAACTTTTCTTCGAGAGTGCGGTAGACGATGTCGTCGGTGTCTTTGCGGATCATGTCCCGGTTAGTGGGGATCGGCACGACATCGACGTTGTATGTTTTGGCGAACTCGGCGGCTTCGGTTTCGGCGGTTCCGGTCATGCCGCTGAGCTTCTTGTACATGCGGAAGTAGTTCTGGAAGGTGACGGTGGCGAGCGTCTGATTTTCGCGCTCGATTTTTACACCTTCCTTCGCTTCGACGGCCTGGTGGAGGCCATCGGACCAGCGGCGGCCGGGCATGAGGCGGCCCGTGAATTCGTCGACGATGATGACCTGCCCGTCCTTCACCAGGTAATCGCGATCGCGCTGGTAGAGAACGTGCGAGCGCAGGCCCTGCTGCACGTGATGGTTGATCTCGATGTTCTCGGGATCGTACATATTGCTGATGCCGAGGAGGCGCTCGCACTTCAACACGCCTTCTTCGGTGAGGGCCACGCTGCGGTGTTTTTCGTCGACGGTGTAGTCGCCGGTGGTGTACTTTTCACCGGGCTCCTTGCCTTCGATCACCTCACCGCGAATGAGTTTCGGGATGATGCCGTTGATGCGGTAATACTTATCGGTGGACTCCTCGGATGGGCCGGAGATGATGAGCGGCGTACGCGCTTCATCGATGAGGATGGAGTCGACCTCATCGACGATGGCGAAGTGGAATTCGCGCTGGACGCAGTCTTCCAGGCGGAACTTCATGTTATCGCGGAGGTAGTCGAATCCGAATTCGTTGTTGGTGCCGTAGGTGATGTCGCAGGCGTAGGCGGCTTTGCGTTCGTCGTCGTCGAGGCCGTGGATGATGCAGCCAACGGAAAGTCCGAGGAACTTATGGAGGCGGCCCATCCACTCCGAGTCGCGCGAGGCCAGGTAGTCGTTGACCGTGACGATGTGCACGCCCTTGCCCTCGAGTGCGTTGAGATACGAGGGTAAGGTGGCAACGAGGGTTTTACCTTCACCAGTTCGCATTTCAGCGATGGCGCCTTGGTTCAAGACCATGCCGCCAATCAACTGCACGTCAAAATGGCGCATATTGAGCACGCGCCGGCCTGCTTCGCGGCACACCGCGAATGCGTCGATGAGGAGGTCGTTAATGGTCGCGCCTTGGGCCAACTTCTCGCGGAAGGCGACGGTCATACCGGCCAACTGTTCGTCGCTCAAGGCCTGCATTTGCGGCTCGATCTCATTGATTGCCGCGACCAGTGGCTGCAGTTTTTTGATCTCGCGGTCGCTTCGTTTGCCGAAGACCTTGGCCAACAGGGTGTCTATCATGGCGCGGGGACTACCAGTTTCAAGTGTAGCGCACGGGGAACGCGCGCTCATCGTAGAAAAATGAGCCGCCGATGCACCGATGGACGCCGATTTACGACGACGGCTCGTCCTTTTTGATCAATTCCGGGATCCAAAGGAGCTCGAAGGTGTG
>DASRHX010000340.1:0-3740 GCA_035650295.1 Bryobacteraceae bacterium
GATCACCAATCCGGACAACACGTACCGCGACAACGTGGCCGCGGGTTCCGACTCGAACGGCTTCTGGATGTCATTGCCGGAGCACCCGAACGGTAAATTCGAAGGCACGGAGATCAGTGCGAAGACCTGGCCGCGTCGAACACCATTCCGCGAGTTCAAGGGCAACGTCGCCCACTCCAACTACGACGCGTTCATGTTCGACCGAAACATTGCGCCCAATAACACGTTCGGTGTTACCGGCAGCTCGCATACCGGCCTTGAAAATCCTGCTGACCCGAACAGCAAGGCGTTGGAATCGGTCTTCGAGGATCTCACCGCCTACAAGAACCGCAATGGCGGCATCTGGGGCCGCGGTGAGATGCACGTGTTCAGGAACGTGAGACTGGCCGACAACGCGATGGGCTTTACGCACGCGTCCGGCGCATTCGGTCGTTACGCCTTTACGTCACAAGTCGTCGACTCGCTGTTCGTGGGCGAAACCGAGAACATCGGCAACCCCACGACTGACGCGGAAAAGGCTTACGGCCGCAGCTTGCCAAAGGTCGAACTGCCGGATTTCCCGATCCGCGGCTACGAGTACTACGATTACCGTCATGACGTGGTGAATACCACCTTCCGGAATTACGAGGACAACGCCACTCGCAAGACGGGAGCGATCTCTAACCTGATGTTTAGCAGCTTCGGGGTCAGCACCAATAACGCCTTCGAGCGCTTGAAATTCGTCAACGCCAAGCCGGTGTATTTCCCGCCGATGGCGAACAACAGGAAGTGGGCCAGCGATAATGGAGGCAGTACGTCCTACAAGACCGCGGCGTACCGCGACAAGGACGGCTCGCTCGGCCTCGGTCCCAACTCCTTCGTTATCATTCACGACGGCGTCAACGACAGCATCGCAGTCGACGCAGAAGCCTGTGAGATCAAGCCCACCTGGAACGCTGCGGTGTGCAAGGGCGATGTCGGGCGCGTGAATTTTGGCGGCGTTGGCGGCGGTTTCGGCGGCGCTCGTGGTGCAGGTGCTGCCAGAGGCGCAGCTGCCGGTCCCGGCGCAGGCGCTGCTCCTGCCGCGGCTGCCGGTCCTGGCGCACCTGGTGGTCGATTCGGCGCTCCTGCTGGACCTCCTCAGCCGCCAGTCGTTCTCAGCCGCAATGGCAAGGAGTTCACCGTAACCGGGGGCACCAACGTACGAGCCGGTACCGAGATCAAGGTGGCAACCGAAAGGCCGTCAGTGCCCCTCACCCTGACGGAAATGGATCGCGGCTCGTGGGTGATCTTCGAGCTGCCGGGATTCGCCACTGCAGCCTCTGGTACTCCGCAGGACAGCCTGGATGCGCTGCGCCAGGCCAGCGCGACCTCGTACTACAAGGGCCAGGGTTCGCTCTGGGTCAAGGTAGTCTCCAACGGTGACCCCGGCAACGGCGCCCCTGGTGGTGGAACCACCGTCCAGGTCGGCCGGTAGACTGGTCCCTGCCGCATGAACGAGGGCCCCCGGGTTGTGCCCGGGGGCTCTTTTACTTCGTCCAGCAATCAGCTAAGTCCGGCGCGCGTATTCGTTTCGACGCGGTACCCAATCCGCAATCTGCGCTGTTCCAATCCGGAGAGGGATAGCTCAGAGAGGCCTTTTGCACGATCTCGCCGAGCCATCACCCCGCAAATCCGACGGAGTCCCGCAATCGCTGCATCGATTCCAGAAAGCTAGCTATTTGGTTCCAATTTGGAGTGCTTTGGGACGCCAGCCTCCGCTCACGAATGCATGCGGAGGCTGCCCCGCCGCAGCCGCGCAGCGGCGTAGGCGGGCTGTCCCTGTCCTGACGTTAGCTTCGGCTGGGCAAGCCAGCAGCCCTTCATCGAAACCTCGTACTCCCGCGGCCTGATAAATCGAAAATTCTTCAGCACCAAGAGTCAGTTGTCTTGGCTCTCTAGGGGATGCGAGGCGGAGCACTTCTTGCGCTTCGAGTTTATGCCCTCTCGCGGTCGCTTCGTGTACGTCATTCGAAGTTCGATGTTTCCAACGCCCTATTACGTCGGTCTCACCGATTGTTGCGTTCGATTGAGTGGAAACCGGCCGTCTCGTCCTTGCCTGAGTCCCCGATCTTCACACCACCCCACTCTTTCGCTTTGACGACGACACCGGTTCGGGATTCGGAATATCGGCGAATCGTGTCGCGCTTTCCAGTCGATCGTCAGCGCCTCGCGGGTGGCGCATGGATGCTCACTAACGCACTACGAACTCAAGGCGATGTTTTCTGGCGGGTTTGACCGACTGTTGTTATTCGTCCGCCAGCGGTCAAGCGATGGAAACTTCTCCGGACGCGCCGTGGTACAAACGGACACCGGTTCAACGCTTGGACGTGAGGGCAGCGTCGTCTTCGGCCGCGTTGGGTGCTGGGAGAACTGATTCAGCTCGGTCTTACGCTGCTCTAAACAACCGCACAAGCGGGGTTCCCGCCGACAGCGCGACCGCTTGGGCACCGAATCCCGGTCCAAATGAGAAGACCTGCTACCCTCGGGCAGCGAATTCCGGCCTCCTGCGATTGAGAGCAGCAGAGTATGCGAGGATCGCGACGCAGAGCGTGAAATGAACTTCCCTACCCTTTAGCGAGGAGGCAACATGCGCTGGTTCCTCGCCGCGGTCCTTGCGCTTGCGTCGTCCGGGACGTCGAGTGGCCAAGTCCCAAGCGAGATAAAGGACGTGGCCAAGCTCGTTCTGCAGCTCACTATTCGTGGTGTCACCTACCCCGTCTACGAATACCAAGGTGTGTACGTGGAGGGCGAGGTCTCGATGCAGGATTACAACGACGCAACGGCAGTGGTGCGGCGGGAATTGCGCGAAGGCGAGCAGGTTATTGGAGTTGTCGCGTCGCAGCAAGTGCCGACTTGGAGCCCAAATGGCAAGGACTTGATCGTCCGAACATGTACCACTTCGTGCGGCCCACAGCGCGCGGGAGTAACCGCCGACGGAAAAATCCAATTCACCGCAGGTGGGGGCGAGGGTCGCGTGTTCATCTTCGAGCGGGTGAGCGGCAAACTGCAGCTGTCCGTTGTGGCGGATCGGATCGCATAGCCGTCTCGCGGTCGCAGCGATTCGCTGGCCCGTGCCGATAAACGGGACGCGTCGCCCGGATCGACGTCGTCAGGCCGCTCTGAAAAAACGCACAAATGGAATTCCCGCCGAGAGCGGAACCGCGTGGGGACGCCACTGTAACCGAAAGATCTGACGCTCGAAGAGTCCGGCGAGCATTCCCTGCCCCGGTCACCTCCTACCGGCTATCATACGAAAACTGATTTATCATCCGCGGCCATGAACACACTTCAACGCCTTCTTTCGCTGGTTCTCACGATCACTCTCGCGGGCGCGTCCAGTCTCGCGGCGCAGGATCTCGCCATCAATAACGTCCGCATCATCGTCGGGACCGGCCAGGTGATCGAGCAGGGGACGATCGTGATCCGCGGCGGGCGAATCGTGTCAGCGTCGGCCGGCAATACCGCGGCGCCAGGGATGCGCGCGCTCGACGGCAGAGGGCTGACCGCCGTTGCCGGCTACATCGACGCCCATCGCCACATCGTGCAGGGCGGCGGCCGTGGCGCTGGCGCCGGTGGCGCCGACGCGTGGCTCCGGGACGGCGCGGCGGCCCGCATGCAGGAGTTCCTGGAAGCCGGCTATACCACGTTGATGTCAGCCGGCGGCGCTGCCGAACCCGTTGTGGCGCTCAAGAAGGCGATCGACAGCGGACAGATGAAGG
>DASRHX010000341.1:0-3673 GCA_035650295.1 Bryobacteraceae bacterium
AGAACGGAACGCCGTTGCGGAAACCGCCAGGGCTGTTGAAGGCCTCCACGCCGCCAGCGATGCTGACAAGCGCAAATGCGGCCGCGAACACCAGCGCCGCAACATTGATACGGCTGGTCCATGGCGACACGGCGCGGACCGTCGTCAGCGCTGTGACGACAAAGTAGACCGTCATCAAGCCGCCAAACAGATTTCCCAGCATCGACGCGCTGATTCCCATGACGAGCATGGCATAGACGAACAGCAGTCCGCCGCGACGGTGGATGGGACCGCCCTTCTTCACCAACAGAGCGACTGCGCCAAGCATGATGGCGAGCGCGCCTGCAGCAACGTGAATCGGTAACAAAATCGCGAACATCATTGCTCCCGCAACAGCTTTGCCGGATCGACGTGAAGCACGCGTCTGACGGGGCCGGCGACCGAGATTAATCCAGTCAGCACCGTCGTGAGCACAACGGCCGCGAGCACAAAGGGATCCTGCGCCGATGCCTGGTAGACGATGATGGAGAGCAGGCGGCTTGCCGCCACGCCCAGCGTGATGCCTGCCAGTGAGCCGATCCCGAGCAGGACCATCATGCGACCCAGCGCCACGGATAGAATTCCGCGCGCCTGTGCGCCAAGCGCAAGCCGAATACTCAACTCATGTTGCCGCTTGCTGACCGTGTATGACGCGAGTCCGAACGTGCCGGCGATCGAGAGCAGGAGTCCAAACGCGCCAAACAAACCGAGAGCAACCGCGGCCACCTGGGATGGAAACAGGGTCAGTGCAAGCTGGCTGTTCCACGGGCCCGATTCGTCAATCGGAATGGCGGGGTCCAGATCGCGAATGGCTCCGCGAATGGCGGCGACCATTTCGGCGGTGTCGCGATAGGTGCGCACGATCAGCACGGTCTGGGTGCTGGCATACTGCGAAATCGGAAAGAGCAGCGCGGGCCTGGGATCTTCACTGAGCGTATCGTGCTTTCCATCAGCCATCACACCAACGACCTCGATCGGCACACCGTTACCGGTCTTGAAGTAGCGTCCAACCACGTGCTCCGAGTGGAAGAGTCGACGAGCAAACTCCTGGTTCACGATGGCAACGCGCTGCGTCTCCTTCGTGTCGGTGAAGCTGACGTCACGTCCGGCGAGCAGCCGCGTTTCCGACGCCGCCAAATATCCCGGGGAAACCCGGTAGGAATAACTGGCAAATGCCTTCTGTGATGGCCTGAGGTCGTTGCTGTCCGGTGGAAAGATAGAAACCGTTGTTCCGGCCAAGTCGAGCGGCGTCGTATGGGAATACCCTGCGGCTTCGACGCCTGGAATCTGCGAAACGTTCTCCAGCAACTGCCGTTGAAGCTGATCCGTTGCAGCATCGTTGCGATAGCCGGCCTTGCTCAGGTTGAATTCGGTGCGAAGGGAATACTGCGGATTGAAACCCAGGTCCAGGGTCAGTGATTTTTGCAGGCCGCGCAAAGAGACAAAAGCGGCGGTTACGGTGACGCAGCAGAGCGCGATCTGGGCTGCAAGCAGCACGTCACGGAACGCCCAGCGCCGTCCGGCCGAGAATTGGATTCCGCCGCTCTTGATGGCGTCATTGGGGTCCGTCTTGAAAATCTGCCTCAGTGGCATCACGCCGAAGACGAAGCCCGCTGCTAATGAGATCGCCAGGGCGATGACAATCAGCGACGGCTCCGGTGTTACCGGGAAGCGGATCGGGAGTTGCGCAGGCGGATGCCAGGTCGCGAGGCCAGAGAGGGTGATCCATGCGAGCACACAAGCGATCGCACCACCGCAGAGCGCGATCACGACGGCCTCGACAAGGATCTGTCGAACGACGCGCCACCGGCTGGACCCAATCGACATGCGGATCGCAATCTCGCGTGTACGGTCCGCCGTGCGCGCCGCGAACAAGCCGCCAAGGTTGGCGCACGCCGCCAGCAGCACAATACCGGCAAGCACCATCACACCACTTAGAAAGCCACGCACAGGACTGCCGAAGTAGTCGCCGAGGAATCCAGGACGAGTCAGCTTCAACGCCAATCCATCTTCGTCCTTCGGATGCTCCCGGGCAATCCGTGCGGCGATGGTGTTCAACTCAGCCTGCGCCTGAGTCGGTGAGATTCCGTCCTTGATGCGTACGAGCGAAAAGGTTCCGTGGTAGCTCCGAGATTCGAGCCAGTCGAGCCCCTCCAGCGACGCTTGATTCGCCATCGGAACGAAAACCGAGGCCGCCCCAAATTTCTCGGTTCCATCGAAACCTTCTGGTGCAACCCCGACGATAGTGTATGGATGCTTGTTAATGCGTATCGTCGTTCCGACAACATCGGGGTCCGCGCCAAAATTATTTTTCCATTCCGCCCACGAAATCACGGCAGCGTCTGAGGCTCCGGGATGGTCGTCATCGGCACGTTCCAGCAGACGGCCAAGGAAAGGCTTGATACCCACGACCTCGAAGTATTGGCCGCTCACTACCGTTCCCCAGGCGGAGCGGGTAACGCCTTTTGCTTCCATCCCAAAATCGATTGGACGAAAAGCCGCGACAGCAGAAAACACCGTATTGCCATCGCGCACATCGCGCATTTGGGGATGAGAGAGAAAAGGAACGCCATCTTTCGGTTGAAGTGTCATCACCTGTTCGGGATGAGGCAAATTCAATGACCGGAAAACCGCATCCAGGACGCCAAAGACAATGACATTGGCGGCAATGCCCAGCGCCAGGATAAGGACCGCAGTGAAGGCAAAGCCGGGATTCCTGCGCAGCGAGCGTAAAGCCAGGCGGAAATCCTGCAGCAATTGTTCCAGCCAGACAAAGGTCCACACTGCCCGGGTTTCTTCCTTCACCCGCGTCACATTGCCGAATTTGCGAAGCGCCGCGTATCGCGCGTCTGCCGGCGACATGCCGCGATCGATGTTGTCCTGCACTTCCAGTTCGATGTGCTCACGGATGTCGCGGTCCAGGTCCTCCAGCATGCGTTTACGCCGCCGGATCATTTGCTCTCCTGTTCGGAGGGACGCAGAATTCGCGCGATGGCACCCGCGAGCCGGTCCCACTTGCTGGTCTCAATCGTCAGTTGCCGCCGGCCTTTAGCGGTCAGTTTGTAAAATTTGGCGCGCCGATTGTTCTGCGAAGTTCCTTCTTCCGCCGAGATCCATCCGCGCTTGATGAGCCGGTGCAGTGCCGGATACAGCGACCCCTGCTCGACGGTCAACACCTCGTCGGAGTCGAACTGGATCGCCTTGACGATGTCATGCCCGTGCACCGGGCCTCGCACCAGCGTGCGTAGAATCAGCAAATCCAGCGTCCCCTGCAGCAATTCGATGCGCTCTTTCTGTTCTTTGGTAGACATGCTAGGTGAAGGTACACGGCTTCCAGTAGAATGTCAAGGTGAGTGAAACTAAGAACGAAAACCGCGTTCTGTGGGCTCAATCACCATCACTCCATCCCGGTACAGTCCCAGCCCCATTAATTGCGTCTCCTCTTCAAATTGCAGCTCCAGTTCTTCGCGTCGTGCAACGGTGAGGGTAGTCCGTCTGATACAGACCCACACCACAGCCAGCAGCGAGAGCATCATCGTCATACTGCCGAATTCCCGCAGCGCGTTGCGTTCGACTTTGAGGGCGTCCGAGCCGAGCGACAGCAAGACAAGCGCTCCTAGAACCGCCATGTTGACTTGCGATTTGCCAGGCAGCC
>DASRHX010000342.1:0-12091 GCA_035650295.1 Bryobacteraceae bacterium
CGCTGGCTCGATCCAGAATCTCACCCTCGATTTCCGACGTGGTTAACGCCTCCGTACTGATGGCTTCGATGACAAGCTGTTCCTGGTCCGGCGCACCTAGGTGCTTGACAATCCCCGCGAACATCCCGCTTCCAACGAGAAATTGCTCCTCGGTTTCCCGCAGGCGTGCGGCATCCCAAGAGAAATTGGGCCAATCGGGCTTTTGCCAGTTCCATTTCATGATCGATAGAAACCCATTCTATCGATCATAATAACGTACTTCTATGAGTGATAGAAATGGATTCTATCGCTCATCGCTTCATCGTCGCAGGAATCCCACCTCGCGCAGTGCCTCCAAAAAAAACTGCGAGCTGAAGCGCATCTCGGTCGCCATATGGGCAAATCTCAGGTCCCGATTGAAGCAGCCGAAGCGGTCGTCGCCCACTGTGGCAACGACAAACTGACGCGCACGATCAAACACTTGAACTTTGCGGGGAGACAAAATAAGCAAGCTCGCCCACGGCATAGACCAGATCGACTTTCGTTTTGAAATCTATGTAGCCTCGCTAGATGCGCAAGAGCAGCATGACTGGAGGAATCCATTCTCTGGTTCCCAATGGATCATCAGGCTCGCCAAGTGTGGAACCGGATCGCGGTCGAATCGCCGAAGACTGCCATCTTCCGCGCCGTCCATATTTTTAATTTCCCTCCTTCACATCGAGGGACACTCAATTACCACCAAGCGGGCTATCGATAGGGCTGCAATGGAAACAACCACGGCATTAGCTGCAAGTCACTTTGAGAATTAGCTCACAGACCTCACCCGTCAAGAAGCGCTACATCAACTTCTTCAACCGGAACGTCACCCTCGCTGTGCCCGGCCGGATCTGCACGCCTCCGCCTGAACCCGCGCGTGTCGAGGACTCACGATCTCGCGATAGCTCCAACTCACCGTCGACGAGCTTGCCCGTGAACCGCACGACGCTATCGTTGATCTCGTTCCCCGCCTGCTCCACCGTCGCCACCGTGAACGTCACCAGGTCGCCCGCCACGGTCCCCTTCAGAATCGGACTGCTCCGATAGTCGCCATACACCTTGCCGGTCAGCCTCGCGCCAGACTGCTCAAGCTGAAACGCAATGTCGGTGAATGTATTGTTACGCCCGGGAACCCTGCCGATCCACGTGCCCGAAAGATCGGCCGCGCCCAAAGCGCCGGCCAAAAGCAACCCCAACGCCAACCGCATCGCTTACCCCTTCAGCAATCCAGCCAGCGGACCCGTGCTGTCGGCAAATCGTTCCACCGGAGCGCCGAAGGCGTCGAGCATCGACACATACAAGTTCGCCAGCGGACTGTCCACCGCGTATGTCAGATGCTGTCCGGCATCGATCCTGCCGCCGCCCTTGCCGCCCAGCAGAATCGGCAGCTTGTGCGGATCGTGCTTGTTGCCGTCGTTGAGCGCCGAGGCGAACATTACCATCGAATTGTCGAGTACGTTCGACTCGCCTTCCTTCATGTCCTTCAACTTCTGCAGAAGGTAGGCGTACTGTTGCACGTGCCAGCGGCTGACGATCTCATACTGCCGCAGCTTGTCGGCGTCGTTCTGGTGATGCGAGGCGTCGTGATGGCCGATGCCCACGCCTTCGAGGAAGCGGAAGCTGACGTTGGACACCGCATTGCCGAACATGAACGTAGCCACGCGCGTAATGTCGGTCTGGAAAGCGATGGCAATCATGTCCATCATCAGGCGAACATGCTCGGCGTGATCCACGGGGCGATCGGTGGGAACCGCATTCGGGTCCATCGCCGCGCGCGCCTGCCACGGCTGCTGCGAAGCCTTCGATGCCCGCTCCACGCGCTCTTCGAGCGACCGCATCACGGACAGATATTCATCGATCCGAATCTGATCGGCCTGGCCCACTTGAGCACGCACGCGTTTCGCATCGCCTTGCACGCGGTCCAGCAGTAGCGAGTCCATCTTCGCGGCGTTGCCCTTGGGACCCGAAGCCGCGCGGAACAGCCGCTCGTATACCGATTTCGGATTCAGCTCGCGGGCAAGCGGCGTCGTGGGATTGGCCCAGGCGATGTGCGAACCGTACACGCGCGTGTAGCCGACCACGGCATCGACGCCAATCGCCACCGGCGTAACGCCCAACTCCAGCGAAGGCAGCGGCGTCTGATTGGCCACGCGCTGCGCGGCGAGTTGATCCACCGAAACTCCGTTGGCGATGTCGGCGCCCGGCGTCTTCTTAATCGTCTCGCACGTCAGAATTGCCGCTTCTTTGACGTAGTGTCCGTCGCCGCCCTTCGAGTTCGCATTCCACAGATTGCTGAACACTGTCAGGTCGTCCCGCAGCTCGGCCAAGGGTTGCAATGTCTGCGAGAGCTTGAAATCCCGGCCCGTCGTCTCTGGCCACCAACCATGAATGTTCACGCCGTTCGGCATGTAAAGGAAAGCCATGCGAACCGGCGGCTTGCCCTGCGTGGGCGCGGCCATTGCCTCCAGCCACGGAAGTCCGAGCGCAACACCAGCGCCTCTCAGAATCGTTCTGCGCGACAGCGGTTTCATGATCTCGGCCTCCCTTTTGGTTCCGGCTTTGGCGCCTGATACCGGAACGGCACGCTCAACACAATCGCTTCGACTAACGCCTGCGCGGCGTAGTCCTTTTCCTTCACTTTAGCGACAATTTCTTCTACTGTACAGGAATCTCGTAGGGTTAGTCCCCTGCCCAGGGCGAAGCCAAGCATCTTCCGCGTGAGGTTGCGCAGGAAGAGATCCTTGCGGGCCATGAGCGTTGTCTTCAAACCCGCCGGGCCCTCGAACTTCGCGCCATCGGCCAATTCGCCGTTCGTATCCACGGACTTCCCCGCATCTTCGGTGCGCCACCGGCCAATGACGTCGTAGTTCTCCATGGCAAAGCCCAAGCCATCGATGCGGCTGTGGCAACTGGCGCACGCCGCGTTGGCGCGGTGCTTTTCCAACCGTTCGCGCATGGTCTTTGGCGCTGCCGTGTCCTGCGATTCTTCGAGTGCCGGAACATCGGGCGGCGGGGGCGGCGGAGGGGTACCGAGTATCGATTCGAGAATCCATGCTCCGCGCAGCACCGGGCTCGTCCGGTATGGATACGACGAAACCGTTTGGATCGCCGGCATTCCCAGGAGCCCGCCCCGATTCGATCCCGCTGGCAGTTCCACCCATTGCGGCTGCGTGCGGTTATTCGCGTTCAACGGCATCTTCAAGTCGAAATGCTTCTCCAAATGCCGCGTCCCGATTGTGTGTGTCGAGTCGATAAAGTTCAGCACCGACAAGTTGCGCGCCAGCAATTCGCGCAAGAAGTAAACCGGTTGCAGGCGGATGTCGCCGCGCAGGTCCTCGTCCTTCGTGTATGCGGGGAAGAGCTTCGCGTCGGGCGCCTTATCTCCTTGCAGGTCTCGCGTGTGCAGCCACTGTTCGATGAAGCGCCGGGCGAACACTTCGGCGCGGTCGTGGCGCAACATTCGCGGCAGAATTTGCTTGATCACTTCGGGATCGTGCAGCTTGCCCTTGGCCGCGATGTCGAAAAGGAATTCGTCGGGCATCGAACCCCATACAAAGTAGGAGATTCGCGAGGCGTACGAATATTGGTCCAGCGCTCGCACCGTATTGCCCGGATTCGGCGGCTCGAGGCGGTATAGAAACATCGGCGACACGAGTGCCCCACGAATGGCGAAGAACACCGCCGGTTCATGCTCCTGTCCCTCGGCGCGCGCGGCCCTGTAGAGCGCAACGTACGGCGCGATGTCCGCCTCGGTCACCGGGCGGCGGAACGCATTCGGCAGGAACGCGGTCAGAATCTTTCGGGCGGCTTGCTCGGGCGTGACACCACGGCCCGGCTTCGCAATGAGAATCTTCTGCCGCGACTTGAACTCGCGCGCCGCAAAATCCACCGTGCGCTGCGCCACCTCCATGTACTTCTCCGAATGCAGCGGCGAAAGAAACAATGTCTCGGCAGCGTTATCGAAACCCTCGCCGCCCGCGCCATCGATCGGCAGAGCGCTGCCAATGTCGAGGTGCAAGTCGAACAGATCCTGAATGGTCGCCGTATACTCATCGCGGTTCAGCCGGCGGAGGGGAGCCGGACCAGGCACCAGCCCCGCGCCCGAATCGCCGCAAGCTTGCGTCCGAAGCGAGGCCGTGACCCATTCCGTGAACTGTTGCCGCTCGTCAAGGCCCGGCGCCGGCGAGTTCTTAGGCGGCATCTCGCCGTTGTGGACGCGGCGGCTGAGCGCCGCCCACTTCTGCGCCTCTGTCGAAAGCGAATCCGGCGCCGCCACACGCTCGATCGCAAATCCCCCCACCGCCGCCTTCCCGCTATGGCACGCCTTGCAATACGTGGTGAGGTACGTTTGCGCCTGCGAAAAACTGTACGGCGTGGGCTGCGCCTGTAGGAACGCGGGAAGCAATGCTAGGACGAGGCGGCGCATGCGGGCTACTTCCATAATAGTCGCCGTCTGAACTCTCGAAGTTACTTACCCCTACTGCGCCTTCGCCCTCAACCCCTTCGTGTCGATGCGGTCCCACCACTGCCGTAACTCCGCCGCTTCGATGCCGTTTCCCTTTACCGTCACCAGGAAGCGCTTGCCCACCAGGACACTCAACTCCCCGCTCTTGCTCTCGTTCCTGTACTCCTCGCGCCCCGGATCGTCGTTGATCTTGATCCCCTTGTTGTAGCCTTCGGTCGACTCCTGCGAGAAACTCGCCATCAGGAAAAATGGCGCGTACAGCGCTTGCCGGAACGCCCAATCGGTGATCTTCACCTCCATGCGCTTCTCGCCCATGGTGTACTCGCGTTCAGCTTCGCTGAACTTCATGTCTCCCATTTGGTTGCTTTGGCCCTTGGGCTTTTCCCCCTGCCAGCCGGAGGGTGGCTCGGGCAGGAACGGCAACAACTCCGTATAGCTCACCGCGTCCACCGGCTTCATCTTTTCGAGTTCGGCCTGAATGTTTTGCAGATCCGAACCGGCCTTGGCCATCTGCGCGGCCAATCCGGCGGGGTTCTTCGAAATCGGCTCGCCCTCGACGACTTTCTCGGACTCCTTTTTCCCTCCACACGCGGCCATCATCGCGACCAACGCAACCACAAGTAAGTTCCGCATAGTGCCACTGAGTATAGGACACCCCGCGTGCGAGTGCGCGATATAGTAGCCTCATGCTTCGTCACCTTCTCGCGGTCGCCGCCGCAGCTCTCAGCATTAGCGCTCAGGTCCCCTCCGGCCTCACCTTCCATGCATCATTTGAAAGCGAGACCGCCAAGGTCGCCAAGGGCGATGCGCGCATCCACTCTGCGCCCAACTACAAACAGCAGTCCGCCGCCAAGCCGGGACTCGCCGCCGCGCCCAACGCGAAACTCGCCCCCGGCGAAGGCCGCAACGGCTCCGGCGCCCTCCGCTTCAGCGCAAAGAACGAGAATGCCGTCTTCTACCGCGCCGACAAGAACGTCGCCTTCAATCCCAAGAACTGGACTGGCACCATCTCTTTCTTCCTCAAGCTCGATCCCGAAACCGAGCTCGCTCCCGGCTTCTGCGATCCCATCCAGGTCACCGACAAGGCCTATAACGATTCCGCCATATGGGTCGACTTCACCAAGGACGACAAGCCCCGCCACTTCCGCCTCGGCGTCTTCGGCGAACTCAAAGCATGGAATCCGTCCAACGCCGACTCCGCTAAGAATCCCGACTTCAACAATCGCCTCGTCGTTGTTAAGAAAACCCCGTTTGCGCGTGACCGCTGGACCCACGTCGCCATCACGCACCAGTCTCTCGGAAGCGGCAAAGGCACGGCGACCTTGTATCTCGACGGCACACCCGTCGGCACAACCCCGTCGATTGCCGAATCCTTCGCTTGGGATCCCGCCCTCTCGGCCCTCCGCCTCGGCGTCAACTATGTCGGCCTGATGGATGATGTGATGGTGTTTAATCGGGCGCTCACGGCGGACGAAATCCAGAAGTTGGGTAAGTGAACCCGCTGGGCGGTAGTCTGAAGTTATGGGTCTCTTGCGTCAGCTAAACGGCTCGGAACTGGCTCGCGCGATTGAGCGCTTGCGAAGTCCAGCCGCCGGAAGCAAGATCGAAGCTGCGCAGAAATTCGGTGTCGATCTTTTGCTCCTGATCGAGCAGATCAAGCTCAGCCCCGCCGAGCGCGCCCGCCGCATGCATGCCTTGGCGCAAAGCGCTGAGTCGGTCCGAGGCGAAAGTTGGCTGCGTGCTTGACGCCCTACCGTCCTCGTTCTCGCGGGCTGGCCGACAACCTGCCCTGGTCGCGGACCTCGGCATCATCGACTTGTTACCCGAAGCAACTGGTATCGGGACCTACAGCGAAGTGCTCGCACCGTCGGTTGAAGTCGATGCGTTTGGCCGGCGTCTCTGCGCCTGAATCTTCAACCGCTCATTCATGCGAAGAAACCGCAGGCCGGCCGAAAGACTTGTTGATCTTGCCCGAGCTGGAAGATTTGTTGGACGCGACTCAGGACGAGCAAACGGCGGGAGATGGAAGATGATTGACCACGAAGAGTTCCATTTCATGGCGAGCCTTTATCGTATCCGTCAGAAGCTTGACCGGCTACGTGAGGCGGATCGAGGCTTCTCTGTCTTTGGCGCGCATTCCCACGGTTATCGCCTGGGGCCGCCACTGTCGGAGTCGGCCTTAGCCCAGTGTGAAAAACGTCTAGGGGTACAATTGCCGACCGAGTATCGGCTCTTCGTGACACGGCTTGGCCATGGTGGTGCAGGCCCATACTATGGGCTCTTTTCATTGGAGGACCGCGATTCCGAGGACATAACCGACCTCGATCAGATCCGCAAACCTTTTCGTTGGTCCGAAGCCTTCAATCCATACGACTGGGAAGATCCTTGCAGTAAAGAGGACATTTGGTGCAGTGAGGATGTGGACGAAGAGCAACAACCCCAGGTGATCCTTAACGTTCCCGGCGCCCTATACATCTGTCACTACGGCTGCGCCATCCGGTTCTTTCTGATCGTCAATGGGCAGGGCGTCGGCGAGGTGTGGCGCGATTCTCAGGGAGACGATGCAGGGGTCATGCCGGAGTGTGGTGACGATGACCGCCATCTAGGCTTTTTTGACTGGTATGAGAAATGGCTAGATGAGGCATCGGCGGCTGACTCGTCTCCGCCGGCCTGATGGATGATGTCATGGTCTTCAACCGCGCCATCTCCGCCTCCGAAATCCAATCGCTCGGCCGGTAGTGCGCTTATCATGCACGCCCAATCCTCTCCAGAATGACTCGGCGGACGCCGTCTCCATCCACCTCGCCCAACACAACCAACTCGCGGGCCCTGCCGCTCGTCAGTCGAACGCGCAACTTGCCGACATGCGGAATGGCTCCCATCCCCCATCTCGGTGTGGCGTCGAACTCTACCGCGGCAATCTCGTTCGCCGGCAGGAAGAAGTTGTTTCGCGACTCCTTCATTGCTTCGTGGAACTCGGGATTGCCGGGCACGAACCAGGGGTCTTCAAAAACCTTCGCCGGTTCCTCAAAGTATCGAAGATCGGGCGTTCTCACCGAATCGCTGAACTTCATCCCATACAACCCCTCACTGGCCACAAACACGAGGAAGGAACGGTTCCGAAACACTGAACGAAACTCAATCGCCGCAAACCCGGCCTGCCGGTGTCCGAAAGTGGATCGAATCGCTTCCGACTTCGGCGCGAAAGCCGGCATCAAAGCGATCTCCAATTCTCTAGCCCCCGGTATGAGCACGGACGCGGGTTGCTCGGGGCGTAGGTCGGATCCAACGTCGTACATCTCCGCGACTGTGAAGCCAAGTGCCGCGAGCCGGGCGCCGAGTGGCGGGTGGGAATCAGTTGGGTGCCGCAAACGTTCACCTTGGAGTCGTTTGATCCTCTCGCTGCGATTCTCCTCGCGGAGTGTTCGCTCCGCCGACTCCTGGAATAACTCACTTATTGTCCGAGCGGGCGCTCCAACGTCATGTTCGCTTCCCAACAGTTCGGTGTATGCCGCCTCCCATGCCTCGTCGTGGCCTGAAACCTTCACAAGCGCGAGTGCGACATCGCGTCGGCTGGTGACGCTCGCGGCAACAGCATCGGCCGCGAGTTCGCGCACACGGCTCCAGTCGGCCTCTGCCTCAGTGAAGCTTTGCAGGTAATGCCACAGCAAGTACATTGCCGGTAGCAGCACGTATCCGCCAACCCCACTGGAATTTGCGCTCGCGCTCATCGTCGTGAGCGTATCCATGCCCTTGCGGTAGGGCGCGTAGAACTTGAGGCTAAATTCGGCATCTTGCGCCCGGAAATGTGCCATCTCGTGCGCAACTATGGCGTGGTACTCGCCAACCGTAAACACATGGCACAGCGGGACTGACACAAAGAGAATGTGCCCCGTCTCCGTCCTTCCGTTGATGACTGTTCTGCAACTCGAGGCATAAAAATTGACATCCGCGCAGCCCACAATCTTCTCGGGCGGCGCTATACCCACGGCTTGCGCGGTCGCCGTCACGAGTTTCCACAACTCCGGCGCGCATTCGCGAGTGAGCGCTCCTCCCCTCCCCCCTTCGAACGAGAACTCGCTGTTAAAGGTGGCCAGCATCCGCCCCACCCGGTAGAGAGCGACAGCAGCCGCGAAGCTCGTGAGCAACGCAAGACCTACCAGGAACTCAAACGCTCCGGAAAACAGGGCCGCTACCAGCCAGAGCATTGCCCCCAGTAGCGCCGCCTGCGCAACGAGGAAGAAAATCGTCGCCCCCGTCATGAGGTGCGCACCACCTCGAAACACTTTGAGCAGTAACTCTGGCTTTCGACGGCACCGTCGGCCGACATAAGGTACAGCAACTAGGACAGCTGCCGCCAAGAGTGCCGTGGCCAGAGCCAGCATGCGGAACCTCGTTAGCCAAGTGTGCAGCGTGCATGCTCGCGCGGAAACCAAGTTGGTTTCCCGGTCGGCGCAGATAATCGAAAGTTCCCGCTCTTCAGGGCTAAGCCGCGGCGATTGCTCCTCCAACCACGTTGCCCAAGCCGATTGTTGCCGGTCCTGAGCATAGGCAAACGTCAGGTAGGCGAGTGCGGGAACGGTGAAAAGGTAAAATAGGAGCTTCCTGAACTCCCGTGCCGAGAGCATTGGGCCCCATTGTACGGTACGGGCCGCACTCTGCTTCCCGTTTGACACCCCCCACCTCCGTTGGCTACGATAAGTGTTTGTAGTTCCCTCACGGAGAAGGTCTGTCTATGAGAACCCCAGTACCGTCAGCCAAGGACTTCCCACGCTCGTGGCACGTCATTGACGCCGACGGCGCCGTACTTGGCCGTGTGGCCACGCAGGCTGCCAGAATATTGATGGGCAAGCACAAGGCCCAATACACGCCCTTTCTCGATACGGGCGATCACGTCATTGTCATCAACGCCGAAAAGGTTGCCATGACCGGCAACAAAGAGAACCAGAAAGTCTATCGCACGCACTCGGGCTACCCGGGCGGGCTGAAGGAAACTGGTGCGGTGAAGATGCGGGCCACCCGTCCGGCGCGGATCCTGGAGTTGGCCATCTCGGGCATGCTGCCGAAGAACAAGCTCGGCAAGCAGATGTACCGCAAACTCAAAGTTTACGCGGGCGCCAAGCACCCGCACCAGGCTCAAAAGCCGGAAGCACTGGCTGTTCAGCTGTGAGCCAGGGAGGATACTAAATCGTGGCATTGATGGTTCAAAATTTGGGTACCGGCCGTCGCAAAAGCGCGATCGCCCGCGTGTTCCTGCGCCCGGGTAGCGGCAAAATCACGGTCAACGGACGCGAAGCCGAAGCCTACTTCACCACGCAGTCGGCGCGCACGATGATCAAACAGCCGCTGCTCGCCACCGAAACCATGGATAAGTTCGACGTGCTCGTCACTACCATGGGTGGAGGCTCCACCGGCCAGGCCGCCGCCGTCCGCCTCGGCATCGCCCGCGCGCTGTGCGAATTCAACATCGAGCTGCGCGGCAAGCTGAAGTCCCTCGGTCTGCTCACGCGCGACCCCCGCGCCCACGAACGCAAGAAGTACGGGCAAAAGGGCGCCCGCAAACGGTTCCAGTTCTCCAAACGTTAGTTTGGAAACAACAAGGCGGGGCCCCCGGGTCCCGCCTTTATTCTGCGCCGGCCCGACAAATCTCGCTTTGGACGGTCTGGCTGGTGCATACATTCACCCGCGGTAAATAAGGAGGAAGATTGCCTTCCATTTCCATGAAGGAGTTGCTCGAAGCAGGCGTGCATTTCGGGCACCAGACCAAGCGCTGGAATCCGAAGATGAAAGAGTACATCTTCGGCGAACGCAACGGCATTTACATCATCGACCTGCAGAAAACGCAGAAGCTCTTCAAAGACGCAATGCGCCATGTGGCTGAAATGGCCGCGCAGGGTAAAACCATCATGTTCGTCGGCACCAAGCGCCAGGCTCAGGAAGCCATCGCCGAAGAGGCCACGCGCTGCAGCATGTACTACGTCAACAACCGCTGGCTCGGCGGCCTGTTGACGAACTTCGTCACCGTTCAGCGTTCCATCAAACGCCTGAAGGACCTCGACGCTCTGTTCGGCAGCGACGACGCCGGCGCCAGCCGCTCCAAGAAGGAACTTGGCCGTCTCGAACGCGAACGCAAGCATCTGCAGAGCAACCTCGCCGGTATCAAGGAAATGTCCGGCCTGCCCGACATGCTATTCGTGGTCGATTCGAGCAAGGAAAGCATTGCCGTAAAGGAAGCGAAGAAGCTGGGTATCCCCGTCGTCGCCGTCGTGGATACCAACTGCGATCCCGATATGGTCGACTGGGTGATCCCTGGCAATGACGACGCCCTTCGCGCCATTCGGCTGTTTACGAACAAAATCGCCGAAGCGGTGATCGAAGGCCGCGCGCTGGCCACCGAGCACGACTTTGCCGCCGCCGCGGCTGCCGTCACCGACGACTCTCCGATCGATGTGAGCGCCAGCGAGTATAACCAGTATCTCGATCCGCAATACGCTCAGCAGCTAATGAGCGAGAGCCTGCGCGAAGACGACTTGGTCGACCTTGTCCCCAAGCGCATCGCCAACCTCGACGCGGATAACTAAGCTCCGGCGCGCCGCGAGGACTTAGTAAGTTAGCAAGTGCCGGGCGCCCGCGCCTCAGCCGCGCCCGGCAGCCACCAGTTCGATACTTGACGAAGGAAAAGAAGATGGCCGAGATTACCGCTCAAATGGTCAAAGCGCTTCGGGATAAAACCCAGGCGGGTATGATGGATTGCCGCAAGGCCTTGGTCGAGGCCAACGGAGATCTCGTGGAAGCCGAAGTAATTCTGCGTAAGAAGGGCATGGCATCGGCCGCGAAGAAGGCCGGCCGCGCCGCGCGCATGGGCCAAGTCGGCACCTACATCCATCCAGGCGGCATGTTGGGCGTACTTGTCGAAGTGAACTGCGAAACCGACTTCGTGGCTCGCACCGACCAGTTCCAGGAACTGGTGAAGGACATCTCCATGCAGATCGCCGCCGCCGATCCGCGCTATCTCAAGCGCGACGAGGTCCCATCCGAGATTCTCGAAAAAGAGAAGGAAATCGCTCGTGACCGTGCCCGCGCCGAAGGCAAACCCGAAAAGATCCTCGACAAAATTGTCGAGGGCCGTCTGGCGAAGTTCTTTGAAGAGGTCTGCCTGCTCGATCAGCCCTTCATCAAGGACAACACCCAGACCATCGATCAGTTGATCAAGTCCAAGATCGCCAGTCTTCAGGAAAACATCGGGATCGCGCGCTTCGCCCGCTTCAAGGTGGGCGAAACCGCTCCCGTCGAAACCACGGAAGCGGCCGAATAGCCGGGAACGTATCCGATGCCCAAACGCGAACGGATCCTGCTGAAACTCAGCGGTGAAGTATTGGCCGCGGGCGCCGGTTTTGGCATCGACCCCGACAAAGTCAGGTCCATGGCCGAAGAGGTCGCAAGCGTCGCCCGTGAGGGCGTGCAGATCGGACTTGTCGTCGGCGGCGGCAACTTCTTTCGCGGCGTCGCCGCCGCGGCCCGCAACATGGACCGCGTCGCCGCCGACCATATGGGCATGCTCGCCACGGTCATCAACGCCATCGCATTGCAGGATGCCCTCGAGAAGGCAGG
>DASRHX010000343.1:0-4217 GCA_035650295.1 Bryobacteraceae bacterium
TTCACCGGCATCGGCGGCAATCCGCCCGACTTCTTCACGCCCCTCTCCATGTCGAACTTCTTCCTGCCCGGCGACCGCGATGCGCGCGGCCGCGAAGTGCAACGCCTGCGCATCGTCGGCCGCCTCCGCCCCGGCATCACCCGCGAACGCGCCATGAACACGCTCACCGTTCTCGCCCGCAACACAACCGCCCAATGGCCGGAACGCGAACGCGCCGTGCAAGCCGTGCTCGACTCCAAAGCCTCACGCCATACCTTTCCCGCCCGCGCCCTCACCGCCCTCTCGCCTCTCCTGTTTATCTTTTTCCTCGTCCTGTTGATCTGCTGCGTCAACGTCTCCAGCATGCTGCTCGCCCGCGCCATCGGCCGCCAGAAGGAGATCGGCGTCCGCCTCGCCATCGGTGCCAGCCGCTCCCGTCTCGTCCGCCAGCTCGTCTCCGAAGGTCTCCTGCTCGGCATCCTCGGCGGTCTCACCGGCCTCGGCGTTTCGCAGCTCGCCACCGGCTCGATTCAGGCGCTATTGCTCTCGACCCTCCCTTCGTCGCTCGCCTCCGCCATCAACTTCATGCCCCTGCAAACCGACGCCCGCGTCGCCTGCTTCATCTTTGCCGCCGCTTCGATTTCCGTCTTCCTCTTCGCCCTAGCGCCTGCCCTGCAAGGAACCAAGGTTGACCTCGTTGGCGCCCTTCGCGGCGAATTCAGCCGACGCCTTCGCTCCTCCACACTACGCACCGCGCTTGTCTCCATTCAAATTGCCGTCTGCCTCACTCTCGTCGTGCTCACCGGCATCCTTCTGCGCAACAGTTCGTCCTATCAACAAACCGATGTCGGCTTTGACCTGCAAGGAATCTGCTATCCAATCGGCGTCAGCGGTTGGGACAAAGCCACCAGCGGCCGGCTGCTGCAAGCGCTCCAGGCCGAACCCGCCGTGGAAAGCGTCAGCTTCGTTCTCAACCCGCCCATGGGCGCTTCCTTCAAACTCCCCGTGCTCGCCGCCGGCGGATCCGTCGCCGTCGATGCCGGATTCAACCTCGTCTCGCCCGAATACTTCCACCAACTGCGCCTGCCCATCCTGCAAGGCCGCGCTCTCACCGCCGAAGAATCCCGCAACGAAGCCGCCGTCACCGTCATCAACCAGGCAACCGCCCGCGCCTTTTGGCCCAATCAAGACCCCATCGGCAAGACCATTCGCATCGTGTCCAGCGAGGGCTCACCAGCACCGCTGAAGTTCGCTCAAGCCGTCGTCGTTGGCGTCACCAGGAACATCATCAGTGGCATGGTCTACGAAGGCACCGATCCCACCATGCTCTACTTTCCCTCCTCCATGGAGGCACGCGGCAGTCTCACTCCACTCGTCCGTTTCAAGCCAGGCCCCGGCTCCGCACAAACAATGCTTGAAAAACTCACCGCCGCCGCGCTCCCCGATCGCGCCGCCGGTACCATGTCGCTCGAAGACATGTTCTCCCTACAGGTCTACCCGCTCCGCATGGCTTCCTGGATCGCCGCGCTCCTCGGCGCCATCGCGCTCCTGCTCACGGCCTCCGCCATGTACGGCGCAATGGGCAACGTCGTCAGCCAGCGCACCAAGGAAGTCGGCATACGCATGGCCCTCGGTGCAACCTCCACCGACATCGTCAGCTTCTTCTTCCGGTACTGCCTCCGGCTCGCCGCCATCGGCCTGCTAGCCGGAACGGCCCTCTCCTTCGGCCTGTCGAAGGTGATTGGAAACCTGCTCGTCGTCCTCGACACGTTCGACGCTCCGGCCTACGCAGCGGGTATGGTCGTCGTGCTCCTCACGGGATCCCTAGCCGCCTACCTTCCCATCCGCCGCATCGCCCGCGCCAATTCCATCGAAGCTATTCGCCAGGAGACGTAACCCGGTACAGCACATGCCGCCGCAATGGATGGCCTTCCCCAAGGCCCGGATGATCGAAGTCATCCGCCGGATCGCGCCGCATCCCGATCTTCTCCATCACTCTGCGCGACGCCAGATTGTCCGTCGTCGTGAACGAGACAATCTCCTCCAGCCCTAATGTTACAAAGCCGAATCGCAGCACCGCGCGAGCCCCTTCCGTTGCCAGCCCCTGATTCCAAAACCTCGTTGCCAGCCGCCAACCAATTTCCACGCATGGCGTGAAGTGCGCCTCAAATCGTGGCACACTCAGCCCGATGAATCCCGCAAACTCACCCGTTGCCTTCATCTCAGCGGCCCACGGGCCAAACTGGTGCTGCGCAAAATGCGCTTCAATTCGCTGCACCAATGCGTCCGACTCCTTCGCCGTCAAGAGGGAAGGGAAGTACTGCATCACCCACGGATCGGCATTCATCTCCGCGAATGGAGCGCGATCTTCGGTTTTCCACTCGCGCAGCAGTAGCCTAGCTGTCTGCATTAGATAGCCGGCTCTGAATTTCCCTTCTCCCCCGCCTTCTTGCCCCCTAACTGCTCCATGATCGACGGCACATCCAGCCCCAGCGCCTGCAACTGCTGCAGCAAATTGAACGCAATCGTCGGCCCCGTCGACGCAAGGCGCGCCATCCCCGTTGACCCGTGCCCATTTCCACCGCCCTGATCGATCACCACCACCTTGTCAATGTTCCCCAACGGCGCCGATACCGCTCCAAACACACCCGTCGTCGACTCGATAATCGCCGGCAGCTTCTCCAAAATCGTCTGCAGCCGCGCCGCGTCGTTGAACTCCTTCCACGCCTCGGCCTTCTTCAAAATCGCCGTCGCCTCGGCTACGCCCTGCGCCTCAATCGCCTTCGCCTGCGCCAATCCGATCGCTTCGATCTTCGCCGCCTCTGCCTTGCCCTCGGCCTCGATTGCCGCCGCGCGCCCAACGCCCTCTTTCCGCAACTTCTCCTGCTCGGCCTCTGCCATCGCAATCATCGCCGAACGCCGGCCCTCGGCCTCCAAAACAGCCGCCATTTTCGCCGCCTCGGCCCGCACAATTGCCGCCTGACGTTCCGCATCGGCCGGCTTGATCACCGTCGCTTCCAACTCCTTCTGCTTACGCTGAACCTCCTGCTCCTGATAGGCGATCAACTCCTGCGCCCGCACGCTCTGAATCTTGACTTCCTCAGCCACCACCGCTTGCTTCGCCCTCGCTTCGGCCAACGGACCCGCCTGGCTCGCCTTCGCCTTCTCCACTTCAATCTCGGCCTGATACTGCGCCTGCTTCATCGCAAAGTCGCGCTGTCCCTCGGCAATCAGCGCATCGGCCGCAAACCGCGCCCGCTCGCCATCGCGCAAGGCCTCCGACGAACGCATCTTCGAATCGCGCTGCGCATCCGCCTCGCCAATCACCGCATCGCGCTTTACCTCGGCCGTCCGCCTGCGCCCCAACGCGTTCAGATAATCCTCCTCATCGGAGATTTCCTGAATCGTCAGCACGTCCACGCCGATGCCCATCTTCTCCAAATCCATCGCCGCTTCCGACGTCAACTTCTGCGCAAAGCTCTGCCGGTCCGAGTTCACCTCTTCCACCGTCAGCGTCCCCAAAATCGAACGCAGGTGCCCTTCCAAGGTCTGAAAAATCACCGCCTGAATCTGGTCCTGCCGCATGCCCAAAAACCGCTCCGCCGCCGCGTGCAGCGAAGTCTCATCGCCGCGGATCTTCACGTTCGCCACGGCTTTTACAAACACCGGCACTCCCTGCACCGTGTAGGCCCGCTTGATCTCCAGCGGAATCGTGAACACGTTCAGCGATAGATAGTCGACCTTCTCCAGCAGCGGAATCCTCAGCGCCGCTCCGCCCCTCACCATCCGGTACCCCACCACGCGCCCATCGCTCAACTTCCGCTTGCGCCCACTCAACACCGCCACTACGTTCGGCGACACCTTAAGGTAGTTGCGGCTGAACAGTCCAATCGCAATGAAAATCGAGACCAGAATCACCAGTACAAGGACCGGCAACATTAGCTCTGAGGAAATCATATGGCTTTGCTCTCCGATGCAGCCTTCGCCGGCTGAACAATCACAATCTCGCCCAACACCTGATCGATCATGACGATGGTATTCTCCGCAATGGCCTCGCCCGACCGCGAGCGCGCAACCTTATCCACAATTTCATCGCCCGTCTGGCACCGGATCTGTCCCACGCCCTCCTTCGGAATCCCCACGATCACCCGCGCCGTCCGTCCGGCCAAATCGGCTGAAGTGGTCATCGTCGTCGCCTGCTGCGAGAACAGAAATCGCGCAAACCAGTACACCAGCGC
>DASRHX010000344.1:0-4863 GCA_035650295.1 Bryobacteraceae bacterium
GGGCCGAAATCCGGATAACGCCGCACGTTGCGCGCCGATGCCATCACGCGGTCGAACCGCATCCATTGAGCTAGGAACACCTCCAGCGCGCGGCGGGCGCGAGGATCGTCCATCATCCGACGAGCGACTTTACGAATCGATTCTTCGCCGCGCAACTCGCCCGTCGCGGCGGCCCGGAACAACGCTTCGTCGGGCATCGTATCCCACAAAAGGTAGGACAACCTGCTCGCCACGCCATACGGCCGCCACTGCCCCGCCTCGCCATCCTCGAGATGGAAGAGGAAGTTCGGCGACTGCAGCATGGCTTCGATCACCAGTTGCGCGCCGCCCTCAAACCGCTTCGTCGCGGTCGCCGCGCGGGTGAACAGCGCCTGATACCCGCGTACCTCCGCTTCGGTCAATGGGCGGCGAAAAGCTTTCAAACCGAAGTTACGGATGAACTGGTCGCGGCAGGTTGTGTCGGCTGCGGACACTGGCTTGCAGGGAATCAGGTCTGCCCCTCCCCCGCGCCGGAAGGCGTTCTCCGCCAGTTTCTCACCGGCGGAGGCATAGGCCTCAGCCAGCAACGGCGGCACGCTCTGGCCTTCCACCTGGTTTGTGAACCCGTTCAGGAAGTCCTCTTGCGGAAACTGGTCCGCTGGACGCGTGAAGTCGCCCAATAGATCGCGCACGGTGTGGTTGTACTGGCTCTGCGTCAGCCGGCGCAGCGCCGGAGGCCGTCCCGTTTTCGCCGCGCCGTTTGCGCTCTCCAAGGCCGCCCGCAACTCGCTCTCCGGTGTGCGCGCCAGCGTCCGCGCCCATTCGAGCAAAACCTGTTCCTCCGCGCTGCGCCTCCTAATCCGCTCCCCGCCGGCGTGTGGAGTGCGCAGGGTCGGTTTTCGCACTAGCAGCGACTGCTCGGGCGCTTCTCGATCTACGAGTGCCGACAGCTTCCATCCGAATGCGCGCACGGCTTCCGTGCTTGCTTCCTCAGGAGGAAAGAGCAGCCGCGTGGCCGACGACACGCCATCATCGTTATGGCACATGCGGCACTGCGCCCGTTCGAGCATGGGATACACTTTGGACGCAAAATTCGCATCCTGCGCCATTGCTGGAATGCTCAGGGCCGCCGCCGTCAGTATCTGCCGAATCGTCCGATAGTTCACGCTAAAGTTAATTAGAGAATATCAGATCTCAACGCCCCGCACTGATATAATACGCTCCAAATGAAGTTACTGGCCAGCGCCGTTCTTACCCTCGCCATCACCGCACCCGCGCTCGCCGCTGAGGCCGATCAACAGGTTGCTCAGTGGGCCTTGCACATGGGTGGTGCGGTGACGCTCGAAGGACGCTCGGCCCCCATTCGTGACGCCACGGCCTTACCCGACGGCGACTTCCGAATCGCGGTGCTGAATCTGGTCGGCGTAAACATGCATCCTCCCCACATGGAGGCGTTCGCGAAACTCACGGCGCTCCGCGAACTTCACCTCCCTGGTCCGATGTGGAACCCGCGTGCGGAATCCCGCACCGACTATAGCGCCGAGATGGGCCACCTTAGCGGGCTAAGCACCCTGAAGACGCTCACCTTTGGCTACACGTTCCTCGAGCAGATCCGTTTTTACGACCCAGGCCTCGAAAAAATTCACTCCCTTGCGCCCACCCTCGAACATCTAGTCCTCCGGCGCGCCCGCATTACCGGAGCCACCCTGCACCCATTCACCAACCTGCGCTCGCTGGATATCACCTGGACACTCATTCAGGACGATGGTATGAGGAGCCTCGCGGGCATGACCAAGCTGCGCAGGCTGTGGGCGCGTGAAATGCGCATCACCGACAAGGGTCTTGAGCCGCTCGCCAACCTGAAGGACCTGGAAGAGCTTTATCTCGGTGGCGTGCCCGTCACGGACTCCGGCCTGGCACATTTGAAGGGTCTCACTAAGCTCAAGAAGCTCGACCTGCTCAGCTCCAACGTCACCGATGCGGGCCTCGATGCGCTCAACGGAATGAAGGATCTGGAGTATCTCAATCTCTACCGGACGCGCGTATCCAATGCCGGACTGGCCAAGCTCAAGAAGTTCACGAAGCTGCGTGAAATGGACCTTCGCTACACCCGTGCCACTGCTGCCGGAGTCCAGGACCTTCGCGCCGCTCTGCCCACTGCCAATCTGATCTTCGGTGAGGCGACCGCCAAACCCGGCGCGCGCAAGCCTGTGACCCTCGCCGCGGGCAAAAGCGACTCAGCCGCGGCCGACTGGGTGAAGAGCATCGGCGGCGAGGCGATCATCGAAAGCGGCGCTATCGTCTCCGTATCGCTCGCTGGAACAGCGGTTACTGACGATCATCTGCGCAGCCTAGCCAGCCTATCCCGGATTCGCAAACTGGTGCTCGACGCAACCGAAGTTGGGGACCTCGGCATGCAGCATGTGTCCGCTTTGACCTCGCTGACCGATCTCAGCCTGAACAATACCTCCGTGTCCGACGCCGGCGTGGCCCAACTGTCCACGCTCACCGCGCTCCGATCGCTCAGCCTGAACAACACCCTCATCGAAGGCGACGGGCTAAAGCGGTTGACCACCATGCAGAACCTCGAGGAGCTGAGTTTGCTCGGCGCACCTATTCAAGACTCCGGCCTCGACATCATCCCCCGCCTTCCGCGATTGAAGCGGCTCACTCTGGCGGCCACCGATATCACCGGCGCCGCGCTCAAGCAGGTCGCTTCCCTGCCAGCTCTTGAATACCTGGACGTCGGCTCAACCGACATCGACGACGCCGGCATGGAGCACCTCAAGAGCCTCACATCCTTATCCGAGCTGATTCTCGACTACTCGTTCCGGTTCACCGATGCCGGTTTCGCCCATCTGTCCGGGCTGACAAACCTGCGGCGTCTGAGTCTTCTACGCACGCCGGTTACCGACAAGTCGCTCGAAGTGATCGCCAAGTTCACACGCCTCGAACATCTCAACCTGGACTACACCGGCGCGGGCGACGTGGGCCTTGCCCACCTCGCACCGCTCTCGCAGCTGAAGTCGGTTGGCCTCGACAGCACATATGTCACCGACAAAAGCCGCGCCGTCCTGCTCGGATGGAAGCACCTCACGCACCTGAACCTCTACCACACGCTGATCAGCGCGCCGGTGGCCGGCGAGTTAAAAGCAGTGCTCCCGGCTTGCCGGATCACCTGGGAGGCGGAGTCGGCGAATCCGAACCGCCGCCGCAGTTAATCGTCATGCTTCGTATTCTCCATATTGCCAGCCTCTCCATTTGTGTCGTCCTTGCGGCCGACCCGCCGGGCGTCGCGCGGATCACCGAAATCGGTGGTGTTCTCCACCGCAACGCGGCCGGTCAGATCGTCGAAGCCGACCTGACTTTCGCCTGGCTCGCCGACGACGACCTCGCTCTGCTCGCCGCTATGCCCGAATTGCGCAAAATCAATCTCTCACACACGAAGATCACCGACATCGGCCTCGCCCACCTCCGCCCGTTGCAAAAGGTTACGCAGTTGATCTGTTATTACTGCGACTACATCACCGACGGCGGTATCGCTTATCTGAAGCAGTGGCGCAATCTCGAATCGCTGAACCTGCGCGGCACGGAGATTACCAGCCGCGTTTTTGAGCATCTTGCCAGCATGAAGCGGCTACGCATGCTCGACGTCGGCTTCAGCCGCGTGAATGACGACGGCTTCGACGCCTTGGCGAACCTGGAGGCTCTGGAAGAACTTCACATCGGCGGTGACAAGATGAGCGGCCTTGCGCTTCCTTTGCTGCGCCTGTTGCCCTCGCTCAAGCGGCTTGATGTGAACGGTTCACAGCGCACCGACTCCGGCCGGTGGGGCCTGATGCTCACCGACGTCAACTTCGAAAGCATCACCGAGCTGACCCGCCTCGAAGAGCTGAATATGGGCGGGACCAACGTGAGCGACGTCGGAATCAAGGGCATCACCGCCCTCCTCAATCTTCAGGCGCTCGATCTGAGCCGCATGGAACTCACCGCCAAAGGACTTGAACCACTCGCTAGACTGCCCAAGCTGGGCCGTCTGAACCTTTCCGAGTGCGAACGGATTGACGACTCTGCTGCCGAGGCGCTCCTCGCGCTCAAGAACGTCGAGATACTCGACCTCTCGGGCACGGCGATCACCGACGCTGTGTTCGAACGCATCACGGCAATGTCTGCATTGAAGACCGTCTTCGTCAACTCGCCGAACATCACACCGGCCGCCGTCGAACGTTTCCGTAAGGCGCGCCCGAATTGCCGCGTGATCTACACGCCCAAGTTCAAAGAGGTGAAGTCGCCCGAAGATACGCGCTTGACAGGGTGAGGTCAGCGCCCTACTTCCAGCCCGGCAGCGAAACGTGTGCCCGATAGTTGGAATCGTTGAAGTCCGGATTCCGCTTCGGCGCATACACCTTTCCGTTCTGGCCCGGAATTGCCGGCCGGTCCTGAGTGTAGATCCAAACCCGGCGCTGATCCCACACGACGATCTCATCGCGCGAATCACCCGTCAGGTCCGGTGGGGCACTCTGATTTGTCTTGACCGCCAATTCCCCGAGACCTCCCGCATTCTTGCAATCAAGGGCGCGCAGGTGATTGTCGTTCTCGGGAATTGGGTCAGCGCCGATTCGGCGCGAATGTCAGCGGATGCTGATGCAAGGCTGGGAGGGTCTTCGATGCTGATCGCCGAACCGGTGCGGCAAAATCATGCGTGGCCATGCGGGCGGGAGAGATAAGCCCACCCACCTCCGGAATGGCGATGATCCGTCCCAACGCTGGAGGCTGGACCGGCCTGGGCTCCGGGCTGTCCTTCCCCAATGCCAAATGCGTTCGGCTCCGATGATAGTAGTAGATGAAGTTTTGCAGGTGTCGGTACAAACAGTGATCATTGAA
>DASRHX010000345.1:0-11645 GCA_035650295.1 Bryobacteraceae bacterium
AGACCTGGTTCGTTCCGGTCACTTTTAGCTTTCTTCCCTCAACGTCTCCACGAACAACAACGCTTGTCTCTTTCGGCGTGAAGCCATTCTTCCTGACCGTTTCCCACAGATCCTGTGGCTTCACTGTGTTTCCCGGTTTTAACTTTACCGTCGCAAGGCCCCGGTTCAAGCTGACATCGACAGACTCCACTGCTGAATTTTTTTTGATTGCTCCGCGCACGGCGAAGGCACAAGTCATTCAATCCATCCCGAAGATCGAGATATCGATCTGGAGGAACTCGGCTCGAACCGGCACTACGCTTGCGAGAAGCGCGATTGCAAACCCAAATAGATTTCTTGTCATTGGTCATTGCTCCTTAGAAGAAATATGCAAAGTTCAGCGCGAACCGGAAGCGTTCGCGCGCGTAGACGGGTGAGCTGGCTCGGTAAACCGGAAATTGAATTCCCGCCGAGACGGCGTAATTCTTGTAGACGCCGAGCGTAGTCGGGCCCAGGAAAATTTGGTGGCTGTCTGTGCCTCGAAACTTCAACCCAGAACGCTGAATCTCGCCTGTGCGCTCCCCGGTCATCTCTCCAAAAATTCGCCAATCCCATCCGGTGTCGGTACGCCACGAGGGCGGCCGGTAAGCGTACGCCAGCGTGTAAAAAAGCAGGTCCGGCCGTCGATCTCCGTCATTGGATGCGTAGCGTTGATAGGTCGCACCACCCCACGCGTAGTGACTCCGCGAGGCAACCCCGGTCACCCCTCCCATGAGCGCTCCGGGAGCGCTGCCTACATTCTTCAGAGGTCCCCCTGCATCCTGTGGACTCGGCAACAGGACGCCTGCGATTGCAGCGCTCTCAAAGCGAGAGCCTATCCCAGTGTCCTTTCGGTGAAAGCGCCAGATCGCGGTTCCTTCGAAATCTCCGCTCATGGAAGTGAACGCCGACATCCGCGAAGGTGCGAAGGGTTCAGTCTTAAGACCAACCGGCGCAGACACCGCGACTTTGAAATTCTCCGTCACTCCGTATCCAAGAGCGGGCCGAAACATCACCCCGGACCCATCGCCTGTTCGGCCCATCAAATTGAAGTCCAGGCTCCATCCACCCTTGGGATTTGTCGGAGTGGCAAGGCCAAAAACGGGGCCGTGTCCGGACGCATGAAGTGAATGCAACAAAGAACCGCCCAGCATCACTACCAGCAGCAGGGGAAATGTTTTTTTCCTCATATAGTTCTCCTAGCCTTCGCGCTGTGCGAAGGCCTGCTATCGCCAGAAACAGAGCGAGGACAAGCGCCACTCGCCGGATCGGGGCAGAAGCGGGAGGACTAAATCAGAAAGGTGGAGTGAAGGAGGTTCAGGTCCGGTGGGGAGTGCTCGGAAACCGGCGCTTTGGAATGAATCCAGGTCAACGCAGGACCGGGAATGGGAAGTACAAAGATGTCGGTTTGCACGACGGCAGCAACTGCCAGCTCAACATGAGCCGAAGCAAATCCGGCTGGTTCAAGAGGCATCTGCTTGCATTCTTTGATAGGAGCAGTCTTCGCAGGCCTCTTGCACTGACCGTCCTTTTCGCAGCAGCTCTTCTCCACCTCCGGAAACATGAAGAACTGCGGGCACGAGATGCATCCACCCCAAAGTAGCGTCACTACCATCAGGAAGGACAGCAACGAATTGGAAACGGCCTTCAGCACAACTCTGGCTTCAGCATAGCAATTGACGAAGCCTGTGACAGGGTTCGCCTCGAATGAGACTCCCCCTAGTCCGCCCTCTTCAACCGCAAACTCGGTGGCCCAATGTGAATGTGCGCCGCCGATGCCTTACCCCGCACCGCCGCTCGGAACAGGAAATACGGCACCCGCTTCGACTCCAAATACCGCCGCAGCCACTGCCCCTCCGCCGAATCCGGATCCATCGCCACGTCGACCCGCCCCCGATGGTCGTAACCCAGCGCCTTGTGAAACGCCGTCTCGCCCTTCGCGCTCACCGGAATCCCGTGCCCAAACTGGTCCTCAAAGGCCAGCACCGTTTCGCGCCAGTGCGACGTCAAAAACACCCCGTCACCCGTAAACTTCTCCGCCACCGGCATCGGTCCGAACGGTTGCGCCGGTAATTCCTCGCCGCGCTGTTCAAACTCCACCTCGCGCCGGGCAATCTCGGAAATCTCTTTCAGCAACTGCGCCCGCGCATTCGCTGCGTCGAACGCCCGGTGCACCCGGTCGTAGTCTTCGAGGAAAGGCATCAGGCTTGTGCGCGAAGCCGCGCCCGCTTCTACGAGCGCCTTGGCCTCGTCCAGTGCCGCCCGGCGCCGCCCCAAGCGCCGCGCCGCCGCCTGCACCATCTCATCGGCTTGCTCGGGCGACAGCTCTTCCACTTCCAACTTCCCGTAGAGCGTCTGCCGCAACACTTCTTCGTCGCGCTGATCGGCCAGACGTTTCTCCGCATTTTCCAACGCCAGCCGCGGCGCCGCCCCGGTTGCCACCAACTCCTTCAGCTTCTCAATCTCTTGCGCCAATTCCTGTGCCGAACTCGTGGCGGGAACGGGCGTAACCTGAGCGCTCAGCGCCAAGGCACACGTCACCGCGACAATGAAACGGCTCCACCGCATCAAGCTTCATTTTAGTACGATGGGGCTGAGGAGCACAGCGTATCGCCACAAAGAAGACCGCAGGGTCGGCCGCAGTCAAGACCACACGCCGCAAGCCGGCCAAGAAAGTTGAGCCGCCCTCTCCTCCCGCCACCTGGCAAATCGCCGTTCAGGCCGCACTCGAAAAAAAGGCTACCGCCGTCCGCGCGCTCGACTTGCGCCCTGTCACCAGTTTCGCTGACTACTTCGTCATCTGCAGCGGCTCCAACCAACGCCAGATTCAGGCCATCTCCGACGAGGTCGAACGCACCTTGAAGGCCTCCGGCGAGCGCCCCAATTCCGTCGAAGGCTACACCAATGCTGAATGGGTGCTCATGGACTACGGCGACCTCGTCGTGCACGTCTTCACCGACAGCGCCCGTTCCTATTACGACCTCGACCGCCTCTGGCGCGACGCTCCCGAGCTTGCAGTGCCCGCCGAGACTCGATAGAGTCGCGACATGCGACTACTCGCCATTCTCCTCGCCACCGCCGCGTTCGCCCAACGCTCTCCGCAACCCACACCAGTCCGCTCCCCCGAAATCCTCCCCGACTCCCGCGTAATCTTCCGCCTTCGTGCCCCCAATGCCGCCGAAGTCGCCCTCCGTGGCGAGTGGATGCCGCCAAAAACCACCGAAGCCATGACTAAGTCCGAAGAAGGCGTCTGGTCCATTACCGTCGGTCCCGTCGAACCGCAGCTCTACACCTACAGCTTTGTCGTCAACGGCACGTCCATGGTCGATCCCGCGAATCCGCTTATCAAAGCCGGTAACGCGGGACCCACAAGCATGGTCGACATCCAAGGCCCCAAGGTCAACTTCTTCGCCTGGCGCGACGTCCCCCACGGCGCCATCCACGTCCATCACTACAACTCCGCCTCCGTCCACGCCAACCGCCGCGTGCACATCTACACGCCCCCTGGCTACGAATCCTCCCCCAAGGAAACCTATCCCGTTCTCTACCTCCTCCATGGCTCCGGCGACACCGACATGGAATGGTCTACCATCGGCCGGGCCGGTATGATCGCCGACAACCTCCTTACGGACGGACGCCTTCGCCCGCTGATCATCGTGATGCCCGATGGGCACGTCGTAAAGTCCGGTGACCGCGCCAGCAACGCGCAACTGTTCGAGTCCGATTTGGTCGGCGACATCATTCCACTCGTCGAGAAGACTTACCGCGTCAAGAAAGGCCGGGAATCGCGTGCCCTCGCCGGCCTCTCCATGGGTGGCTCGCAAACTCTGCGCATCAGTCTGAATCACCCCGGCAAATTCGCCTACATCGGCGTCTTTAGCTCCGGCGTCTCCGCTGCCACCACGGACGAGTTCAAGAAACGGCACGAATCCGTCCTCGCCAAAGGCGCGGAGTTTAGTAAGCAAACGCGCCTCTTCTGGGTCGGCATGGGCAAAGACGACTCCGGTGCCGCAAACGCCCAGAACATGGTCGACCTACTCAAATCCAGTGGCATCGAGACCACCTTCCACCTCTCCGAAGGCGGCCACACCTGGAAGAACTGGCGCGACTACCTCGCCCAATTCCTTCCGCGGCTCTTCCGCGAACGCTCGTAATTCGCGGTGGTCGGCGAATCATCCCAGCGTTCGCCGCAAGTGCTCCGCCACCTCGCTCACAAACCGGTGCACGGCCACATCCGCAATGCGATGTCCCGCCACCACGTCCAACAGTTCACCCAGTGTCCCCATCGGTGGATCGTACGTCCCCGAAAAATCCAGTTGCGTCTCCGTTCGCGTCAGCGGGTAGATGTTCAGCTCCGCCTTCATCAACGGAAACAAGCGTGGTAGTTTGGCCGCTTCCCACTCCAGCCGCAGAGTCGTCGACGGACCCTCGGTCTTTTCTTCAACCCCGGTGACCGCAATCACGATATCGGTGCCAATCGCGACCCCACCTAAGTCCAATCGCAACTCCGCCGCGACGCTTTCCGCCCGCGACGTGGCCGCCTTCGTCGCCGCGCGAAACACTGCCGGCGCATCTGCCTTCAGCACGTCCCGTACCTGTGCGTACGGATGATTCACATAGTCGTAACTGCGAATGTCTTTGCTCATTGGACTCAGTCAACGAGACGATATCACAATGGAACGCGGCGCCCGCCCGCACTGCCCATGCTGTACACTTTCCTCCGATGCGCCGCCGCGCTCTCTTCGCGTCTCTCGCCGCCCTCACCGCCTGCCGCCGTTCCGGCAAGCCGGTCGTCGGCGTCGTCCCCAAAGGCGCCAATCACATCTTCTGGCAAACTGTTCACGCTGGCGCGCTCCAGGCCGCATCCGAATACGGCTTCGAGGTCGAATGGAACGCACCCACGCTCGAGGTCGACTCCAGCCGCCAGATCGAAATCGTCGAATCGATGGTCAACCGCCGCCTCGCCGGCATCGCCCTCGCTCCCGTTGACCGCACCGCTCTCGTTAGTGTCGTCGAACGCGCCGCCAAGGCCGGCATCCCCGTCGCCATTTTCGACTCCGCCATCGACACGCCACACCGCCTCACTTACGTCGCCACGAACAATCGCGAAGGGGGACGAATGGCCGCGCGCCGCATCGGCGAAACGCTCGGCGGCAAAGGCAAGGTCGGCGTCATCGGCTTCATGCCCGGCAGCGCTTCCACCATGGAACGAGAAGACGGATTCAGTGAGGAGATGAAGGCAAAATTCCCCCGCATCGAAATCGCCGGCTTGCAATTCGGCATGGCCAATCGCGCCAAAGCGATGGCCGCCGCCGAGAATATGATGTCTGCGCACCCCGATCTTGCCGCGTTCTTCGCCGACAACGAATCCAGCTCCTCGGGTACGGTGCAGGCTCTCAAATCGCGCAACGCCCGCAACGTCAAACTGGTTGCTTTCGATGCTTCTGAGCAACTCGTCAACGATCTTCGCGAAGGATGGATCGATTCGCTCATCGTCCAAAACCCGTTCAAGATGGGTTACGAGTCTGCTAAAGCAATCGGTGAGAAAATGGCGGGCCGCGCGCCCGCTCCGGAAGTCGATTCAGGTGTAAAGCTCGTCGTCGCCGTTGATCTCGAACGCGCCGGGATTCGCGAACTCCTGCTCCCCGATCTTACGCGCTGGCTCAAACCGTCCGCGGCTCATTGAGCGGCGGCCCGGTCGAACTCCAACTCCCAATACGAAATGCCGTGGATGTACATCCGCGCCTTCCGTCCCGCCCGCGTGTCCGTCTCGCCTTCCTCCACTCCAATCACCTGCGGATACCAACCCGGACCATACCCCACATTGCCGATAATTTTCCGCGGCGCCGACCATCCCTCCGGGTTGCCGATAAACCGGTTGAAGCTGATGTAAATGCCTTCCTGCGGCCATCGCTCGTCGCAGCACGACCGGCTCGCCAGCATCACAAACGCGTCGAGGTGCGTGTTGTAGTGCACCGACGGCCCCCAGAAAGAATCCGCCTTTGACGATTGCCACGACTCCTTCGCCGGCAGGACGGGCGTCACCAGGCCTCCGAGACCCGGCTCGCCCCACCTGCCGTCTCGCCATTTCCAAACCGACCCCGCCGGGCCCCAGCGGTCGCTGACCGCCATGCGCGCTATCGCGATTCCTTGGCCTTCCAGCGGGCCTCCATAATTACCGAAGAGAAAGTAGAGGTATGCCCCTCCACGGTCGACGACCACCGAAAAATCCCCATGCCCGCCGGCAAAAAATCCGTTCTTCGCATTGCAGTCGATCGGATCGCCCGAGGTCATCACAATCCCCAGGTCCTGCCACGTGATCCCGTCGTCGAATGACACCGCCGCGCCAATCTCGGGCGACGTCAGCCCGTTTGCGCAAAGCCCGCCCGGCTCGTGATGGTACCAACCGAACAGCACGCCGTCGGGATCCTTCCACACCGCTTCCATCCAAAATGGAAGGTGGCCCATCTGCAGCCCATCCACCCATTCGGTGGTATCGAAGGAGAACTGGTTCGGTCCCGTGCTCAAAAGCGAATAGCCGGTGGAGTTCAGCATCCGGAAACCCGCATCCGACCACCACACCGGGCTGTTCGAATCCACCCCTCCCGGCATGTACACCGGCTCAACGTCATTCACGCGTACGCTCTGCGCCGCGCATGGAAGAATCATCGCAAATGCGAGTAGTGCTGTTCGCCGAAACCTCGAAGACGAGATGCCCAAGTTAGCTACAAGACGGCGTTAGGGGCTATTCTTGTTACCCCGAATCATGTTAAGAGACGTCTATAAAAAAAGTTCCTGCATTTGCGAGACAATTGAGGAATTCAGACTCAATGAAACATGCGGTTTTCTTAACCCTCTTTTTCGCCGCTTCCGGAGGCATCTACCCTTCCTCTGCACAAACAACTTCTCGCGACGACGACTATCCTCGCCCCCAGCTGATACGGAAGAAATGGCAAAAGTTACATGGGAACTCGGAATGCGCAGCGTCCCGCTGCCGCCAGCGCATCGCCCTCGCCGCTCCGCAACGCACACAGCGTGTTCTGCTCCATCTTGCTGAACCAGCACCCGTCCTCGTCAACGCAAACAAGGTCCTGCTGCGCTCTAGCAGCGGCGTCGAAACCACCTACGAAATCACGAGCGCTCTTCTCGCCGCAAATGAGCAGGAAATCGCGATTCAGAGTCCGTCGTCCGCCCGCCTTCTCGCTACTGGCTGGGTCGAAACGGTTCCCGCGAACTTCATCACTCGGGTTCTCGCCGATACCGTCGCCACAGCCGAGGCGCTCAACGTAACCGTCTCCGCCACCACTCCCGATATCGCCGAACTTGAACTTCGCGACGGATCCACTGTTGTTGCTGCCGCCAAGGGCAATACCGGCGAGCGCATTTGGCTCAAGCCCGAAAAACCCCGCTATTGGTCGCCGGCCGACCCGTTTCTCTATAAGCTCCATGTCAAGCTCGCCACCGGCGACGAGGTTGAAAGCTACGCCGCGATGCGAACCGTCGGCGTCGCCAGGGATGCCGCCGGTGTCCAACACATCCTCCTCAACGGCCAGCCGTATTTCTCCTATGGTGTCCTTGCCTCCAAGCCTGCCGATGCTGCCGCTCTCATCCGCGCGGGCTTTAACACGGTGCGTCAGCAGGCCATTCAATCGCCCCGCTGGTATGCGTCTTGCGACCGCCTCGGGCTGCTCGTTTGGCAAGATGTGCCCCCTACGCCCGCGCCTGCGTCATTTCGCGCCGCCACGCTCGCGTCCGTCGAATCCCTACGCGTCCACCCCTCCATCGCCATGTGGACTCTGTTCGATGAAGGCAAAGGGCAGGAAGCCTTTGGCCTCGATGCCGCGCGCGCTCTCACCGGCGAAGTCGTCCGTCTCGATCCCACTCGCCTCGTCAACGGCGCCAGCGGCTGGTTCGACACCACCAACGGCCACATCCATGCCCTCCACTTCACACCCGGCCCCGGCATGTTCATCATGGGACAACGCCGCGCCGTCGTCCTCGGAAAGTTCGGCGAGCTGAAGGCGGATACACGCGGAGAGCTGCGCCGCGCTTACCGCGAACTCATGGGCAAGCTCAGCATCTACCGCGCCATGGGACTCTCCGGCGCCATCTACGCGCCGCTCCCCGGCCAATCCCTCTCGCAACAACTTGGCGAAGAGTGGCTCGCTACCCTCAACCGCCGTATGCTCGATAACGCGCCCAAGGTGGAAATGCTCGCCGGTGGCGAAGAGCCCCTCGAATACACTTTGGCCGAAGCCGGCGCCGCGCGCGAAGGTTGGCGCACGGGTAGCGGCATATTCGGTAAAGCCGCGCGCAACATCCAGCCCGGCATCTCCTGGACTACTCCCACCATTCGGCTACGCCGCACCTTCCGCTGGGATGGTCAAAGCGACGAGGTCTATCTGTTGCTCTCGGCCATCCGTGGCGCGGCCGTCGAAGTGAAGCTCAACGGCGCCAGCATCGCGATCGCCGATGGCAAAGGCGGCGAGGTCCCGGATTTCGTCCCGCTCAAAGGCAAGGGTGCCCTGCTCGCCGGCAACAACCAACTCACCGTCGATGCCCGCCGCTCCGGTGAAGAGGCTGCCTTCGAAGTACGCCTCATCGCCGTGACCGGCGACAAACTCGGCCTCTCCGATCCCGAGGTTACGCAGCGCACCGAGTATCCTCTCGTCGCCATCGACAACGGAAAGGTTGACCTCGCCCGCTACGCTCCTCAGTTCTCTGCCGTGCGTTCGCGGCGTGGACGCCCCGCCGGCGTCTCCCGCACCATACCGTTCATCCGCGACATGCCCGCCACCGCCACTCCCGAGCAAATCTACTACGCCCTTCTCTCCGCCCGTGAGGATGGCTTCAATGGAGTCGCCTTCCCGGTTCGGGCGGCCACCGAAGCGGAAAGAATTGAATCAGAGCTAAAAGTCCGAAATATCCAGGGCTGGGTTAAGGAAAAGTTCAATTCCTATCCCGTCATCCATGCCACCGGCCTCACCGCCGCCGCCGTCGCCCGCAAACCCGGAAACGCGTCGCTGTTCTTCCTGCCCACTCTTGAAAAACCTCACCCCGTCGACGCCGTCGCCCTCTCTGGCTTTCCCGCCACTGGCGAATCCTGGAAGGACAACCTCCGCCTTCTCATGCGCGCCGCCCAATCCCGCTGGCCCCTCATCCCCGAATCGCCCGCCAACGATCTGTTCGCCTACGCTACCTACCTGCTCGGTGTTGAAGCCAGAACCGTCGAGCCCTCCCCCCGCCTCGCCGTCTCCCTCGGCGAACTCGACCCGCACTATTTCTGGCCCATCGGCGACCCGGCCGAAACCGTCTCTCCCAACGACCTCGACCACTACAAGGTCGCCAACGCCACCATCTACCGCCGCCGCTTCACCAACGGCCTCGTCGCCGTCAACCCCGGCGACCAACCCCAATCCCTCCGTCTCGACAACGCCCTGATGGATGCCGCCACGCGCCAGGTGCTCGGCGCGATCGAACTCCCTCCCCGTTCCGCGAAAATCCTCCTCCGCCCCGGCACGGCTTCCTTCACGCAATAGCGGCAGACTGGATCTTGCACTCGTAACGGCCGGAGTAACATCCGCTCCTTCCAGTCGCTCTTTACATGCGAAGCCTCTCGCCCTTTTCGTTTCCTCGATAGAATGTGAGTTCAAACCGATCCATGGCACTCCTCATCAATGGTGAATTTGTCGACGACTCTGCCATCCGGCAGGAAGCCTCTGCGTTGCGCCCACGCGTGCAAGCCGAACTCGAGGAGATGGACCCCATTGCTGCGCAGATGCAGCTCTGGGAGTGGGCCCAGGACGCTGTTGTCGAGCGCATTCTCCTCCGCCAGGCTGCCCTTGCCTCCACGGAACCACTCGACGAAGAACTTGTCCTTCGAACCATCAGCCAGATGTTCCCACCTGCTGGCGACCTCGAATCCTGCGAGCCCGGCGCCACCCGCGCGGGCGTCGATCCGGTCGAGGCCCGCAAGGAAGTCGAAGCACGCCTCCGTGTCGACCAGTTGATCGAACGGCTCTTCGCCTCCGCCCCGCGTCCCAAGCCCAAGGAGGTCCTCGACTTCTATAAGCAGCATCGCGACGCCTTCCAGCGCCCGCCGATGGTCCAGGCTTCGCACATCGTCAAGAACGTTACCGAAACAACCACTGAAGAGGACGCCCTCGCCGCCATCCAAAAAGCCCAGGAAGCTCTTCGCGACGGTAAACCCTTCGCCGAAGTCGCCGACGAAATCTCCGACTGCGCGGGACAGGGCGGCATGCTGGGCTGGTTCCCCCTCGGGGAAATGGTTGACGAGTTCGACAATGTCGTCTTCGCCCTCCAGCCTGGCGAAACGAGTCCCGTCTTCCGCACCGAGTTCGGTTATCACATCGCGGTGCTCCACGACCGCAAACCCGGTGGCCTCGTTCCGCTCGACGAGGTGCGCGACCAGATCGAACAGGAGCTGTTGCGCGCCCGCCACGAGGAAATCATCGGTGGCTTTCTTGAAAACCTCCGCTCCAAGGCCGAAGTGAAGAAGGCAAAAGCTCCTCTCTCCGCGACAACATGAGCAGTCCCTTCCGCCTCATCCCCGGCGTCAATCCCTGCTGCGTTCCGAGCAAGCACCGCCTGGAAACTCTTTCGATTTCGCGCTCCATGTCGACTTCGCGCAGCCCCGCTCGCGCCGTCTCCACCGAAGGCATGGTCAAGCTTGACGGCGGACGCTTCTGGATGGGCACCGAAGACAAGGACGGCTTCCCCGCCGACGGCGAGGGCCCCATCCGCGAGGTCGTCCTCGACCCCTTCTACATAGACCGTGCCCCCGTTACCAACGAACAGTTCCGCGAGTTCGTTCGCGCCAGCAAATACAAAACCGAGTCCGAAGAGTTTGGCTGGTCGTTTGTATTTCAGGGCCATATCCCCTCTGGCGCCGCCGAAAGCCTAATCGACCAGCGAGTCCCCGGCACGCAATGGTGGTGCAAGGTGAATGGCGCATCTTGGGATCACCCCGAAGGCCCGGGCTCGTCCATCGACGCGCGCCTCAATGTGCCCGTCGTCCACGTGTCCTGGAACGACGCTGCTGCATACGCTTCGTGGGCTGGCAAGCGTCTTCCCACAGAAGCCGAATGGGAATACGCCGCCCGAGGCGGACACGAACAATGGAAGTACCCATGGGGCAACGACCTCACGCCCGAAGGCCGCCACCTCTGCAACATCTGGCAGGGCGAGTTCCCGAACAACGATCTCGGCGATGACGGCTACACCGCTCCCGCTCCGGTCGATGCCTTCCCACCCAATGACTATGGACTCCAAGTCATCACCGGCAACGCCTGGGAATGGTGCGCCGATTGGTTCGACCCCACCTGGCACCTCACCGCCACCCGAGCCAACCCGCTTGGTCCGCCCCAAGGCCGCGAACGCGCCATGCGTGGCGGCAGCTACCTGTGCCATGCGAGCTACTGCAACCGCTACCGCGTCGCCGCCCGCACCAAGAACACCCCCGACAGCGCCACCACTAACATCAGCTTCCGCTGCGTCAGTGACATGTAGCGATCACAGCCAAATTGCCTATTATTATCAATAGCTTACCGGGAAAAGCTTGCATAGGCCTCTGTCATAATGGTTTTAGGATGACTTCCCTGGCCGAA
>DASRHX010000346.1:0-7035 GCA_035650295.1 Bryobacteraceae bacterium
TGATCACTGGTAGCGACCCAATGGAATTCGGGACACATCGACTCCTCACGCCCGAGCAGCGGCGAGTTCCGTTCCGCTACTCCGACGAAACCCTCTACGCGCTCGCTCAGTACATCTATTCTCTGGAGCCCCCGGAGAACCCCAATCGGCGCGACCCCAGAGCCGAGGCCGGAGAGAAAATCTTTCATCGCGAGCAGTGCAGCACGTGCCACACGCCGCCCCTCTACACCAGTAATAAACTGACCCCCGCGCGCGGCTTCGTGCCTCCGGAAGACCATCTCCAGAAGCTGGATACTATCCCTGTCTCTGTAGATACCGATCCGGGATTGGCACTACATACGCGCAAAGGCACCGGATATTACAAAATTCCCTCGCTAAAGGGTGTGTGGTACCGAGGTTTGTATCTGCATGACGGTGTCATAGGAAACCTCGACGACCTCTTTGATCCCGCCCGCCTTCGGGATGATTACACGCCGACCGGCTATGCGGGATACGGAGTCGAAAAACGCGCCGTACGAGGCCATGAATTCGGCATTAGGTTGTCGCCCGAAGAACGATCACAGTTAATTGCCTTTCTTCGAACGCTGTGACTCGCGAAGCTGCCTCCGGGCGAACCTCTCAGCTGTTGTCCTCCGCAATAAATCAATGCATGCTACGCAGCCTCCTTCTCCAAGTCATATTCATGGTGTAACCCTCCGACTACGGGACGTGCCGTGATGCGATAACCGTTCGGAAGGCGATGTCGATGTCCGCTGGCCGAAACTTTGGCTTGAGGTGGTTCCGGGATGCCGGGACCGAGTGATGAGTGTGGGCGGCCGCGATTGTAATGGATCGTCCATTTGAGGAGGATGTGTCGAAGATGCTTCTCGCCGAGCGGGATCAGGAAATCCAGGCATTCTCGTCGAATGGTTCCAATCAAGCGCTCGCAGTGGGAGTTCGCCGTCGGGCAGCGAACAGGCGTTTTCAGGACTCGGACACCGAAGCCGGTCAGTTGATTGTCTAAGCGCGCTGAAAAGATCGCATCCCGGTCGTGAATCACGGATTTGTACGGATGATCGCCGGGGAGAGTCTCGCGGAACTGTTGAAACGTCCATTCGGCGGTTGGATGTTCGGTGACGTTGATGTGGAGCAATCGCCGAGAGCCAACCTCCATTGCAACGAACACGTACAGGACGCGGAAACTAGCAGTGACCACCGTGAAGAAGTCACAGGCGACAATCGCCTGGGCGTGGTTCCTGACAAAAGTGGACCAGCGCCGCGAGGAGGCGCCTCGTGGACCGCCCGTGCAGCGAAGATACTTGTGAACCGTGCGAGGCGAGACAAGAACGCCGAGTTTCAATGAGAGCTCGTCGGCAATTCGTTCTTCGCCCCATGCCGGATTCTCGCTGGCCATCAACCGAATGAGCGATCTGATGTTCTTGGGCACCGCGGGGCGGCCCCGTCGCCGCGACTTCCATCGCCAGAGCAGACGGAATCCGGCACGATGCCAGCGAATGAAGGTTGCTGGTTTGACGATCGCCAGAGCGTCCCGCCAGTCGAACAGACGGGACAGCCAGACCAAGGCTAGCCTGGTCCACGGATCTGGGCGGCGCGCTTTTGACTTTCGCTCCCGATACAACGCGAGTTGGCGGCGCAGGAACAGGATCTCAGCCAGGAGCCGAACGCGGGGCGAAAACAACAATCGAAGCAGTAGGAGCAACCGTTGATTGTACCGGCGATACCGTTTATGTTGACCATCGTCCTACGACAGACCGAATTTTTGCGGAGCACAGGCCCAGCATCGGCGATTACATGAAGATTCGTCGACGAAGTGTGGTTTAAAGCATATCCTTGCCGGTCCTAAACCATAACTTTGCCGTATGATTTTCCTCAGGTCGTTGATTTCGCGCGCGCGATCGCCTTCGCCTATGTGGGCTCCTAAACCATAATCTTGCCGGACCTGCAGTCCGGGCTTAGGCAACTCCCCACTGGCACTGTCGAGCGGAACTTCATCCGCCAGGCGCTACGGCAGGCTGTTGACCGGGGCCTGATCACTCGCCAACAGCTTCGAAACGCGTGAATGATCGGACCTGCGCACAAGATCTTTGAAGAAGTGCTCCGGCGAGCGGCATAGTGCCGCCGCCCAGGACATCGACGACGGCAGGAGCATTCGGAGCCGCACAATTGTAGGAGCAAGACGCTGTGCATTGAGCGAAAGATCGAACCCCTCGTGATGCCGCGGCAGTTGTACCAAGGGGAGGACGTGTTTCAGTGTACCTACAAACAAGGTACACTTAGGAGAGAAACATGAATGGGCCCGAGATTGAGTTCGATTGGGACGAAGCGAATATCGGCCATATGGCTCGTCACAGCGTTCTTCCGGAAGAGGCGGAGCAAGTCATCCTCAATGATCCGGTGGACCTTGGAATGGAGATCGTCGAAGGCGAGGAGCGCTATCTCAACCTCGGCGCGACAGTCCAAGGCCGCGTTCTTCTCGTGGTGACCACATGGCGCGAAGACCGGGTGCGCGTTGTAACGGCGTTTGAACCAATCAAACGCCTCATTCAGTTTTACTACCAAGAACGAGAGAGGTGATCCACTATGGCCAAAAAACAGCCACCCTTCAAGACTGAGGCACAAGAAGCCGAATGGTGGGCGAAAAATCAGAACCTTATCGCAGACCGCTTCGAGCAAGCCAAAGCCGCGGGCAAACTCGGCAAGGGAACGGTGGCGCGAGCTGCCCGCGAGCGGGCCAGCCAAGCCGGAGCGTCGCCAACGATCACAATCCGGCTGGCGGAAGATGACCTCACGCGAGCCAGAACCTTTGCCGCCGAGAAGGGGTTGCGGTACCAGACGTACCTCAAAATGCTGCTGCACCAAGCTCTGAACTCCGAGGAGAAAAGGGTGGGCCGCCGGTAGCTACAGGTGGGTTTCTGTGTTAACCATTTCTAAGCGGCTGAGCGCAAGCCCGTCTCAGGCATATTACGGAGCCGTGAACGCGGTATGAGCGGGAACGGTTCAGGATCTCTTCCCTTCGAACCTACAGAGCAAGAGAATATTCGTCTCCAGGAAGAAAATGCCCGCCTGCGTCGGCTTCTGGCGGTTCACGGCATTCCGATTCCGCAACTTGCGCCGGAGGATCCGCCTCCCACCCAAACCGCCGAGACGGCGTCACCGGTGGACAAAGAAGAGCGTGCCAGAAAAAGGGTTACGTTGTTTCGAAGCCTGTTTCGTGGGAGAGAAGATGTCCACGCACGGCGATGGGAGAATGACGACGGCCGGTCGGGATATGTGCCCGCAGCCATAAAGGACTGGAAGGCGATCAATAAAAGCCGCCCAGAAGAGCGGAAGAAAGTCGACCAGAAGACACGGAAGTTCCTCCCTCTGACCGACGCCGTTATCGAGAACCACCTCTTGGGCAAGGAAACTGTTGGCGTGTATCCCCTCCAGCCGGACGAAACGTGTTGGTTTCTTGCGGCGGACTTCGACAAGAAGACGTGGGAGTATGACTCCCAGGCTTTCCTTGAGACGTGCAAGGAGTTGAACGTGCCCGCTGCCTTGGAGCGTTCCCGTTCCGGGAAGGGCGGCCACATTTGGATTTTCTTTGATCGTGCCCTGCCGGCGATTACCGCGCGCAAACTGGGATGCGTGATCCTCACGCGAACCATGGAGCGCCGGCATCAACTCGGCCTTGATTCCTACGATCGCTTCTTCCCCAACCAGGACACGATGCCCAAGGGAGGGTTCGGGAACCTGATTGCACTCCCCCTGCAGTTTGCGCCACGCAAGGCGGGCAACAGCGTCTTCATTGACTCAGACTTCAACGCATACTCCGACCAATGGCAGTTCCTTTCGACGATTCGACGAATGCAGGCCGCGAGTGCGGAAGAGATCGTTGCGGAAGCTCAGCGCAAAGGCGACCTGATCGGAGTCCGGATTCACATCGCCGATGATGAGGACGCACTAGACCCGTGGACCTTGCCGCCTACCCGCAAGCGGAAAGAGCGGCCAATCGAAGGACCGTTGCCATCGAGTGTTCGGGTCGTTCGGGCGAATCTCATTTACGTGGAAAAGAAGGATCTGCCACCGGCCATGCTGAATCGGCTCCTCCGCTTGGCAGCATTTCAGAATCCCGAGTTCTATAAAGCCCAGGCGATGCGGCTCGCGACGTACGACAAGCCGCGTGTGATCGCCTGCGGCCAGGACTTTGCCCAGCACATCGCTGTGCCCCGTGGATGTCTCGCGGAGACATTGGCTCTTCTCGAGTCGCACAAGATCCGGCCCGAAGTTCGGGACGAACGGTTTGCGGGTACACCGATTGAAGCGGAGTTCCAGGGTCAGCTCCGGCCGTTCCAGGAGGAAGCCGTCACGAAGATCGCCGGACACGACGAAGGTATCCTCTGCGCTCCAACCGCGTTTGGAAAGACCGCCGTTGCAGCGTGGCTGATCGCGAAACGAAAGGTCAACACTCTGGTCGTGGTTCACCGGCAGCAGTTGCTCGATCAGTGGCAGGAGCGTCTTGGGATGTTCTTGAATCTGCCTGCGAAATCGATCGGGCATATCGGTGGCGGCAAAATGGACCGGACGGGTTGCGTGGATGTCGCCGTCATCCAAAGCCTCTACCGAAAAGACGAAGTGAAGGACTTCGTCGCTGAGTACGGCCACGTGATCGTCGATGAATGTCACCACATATCCGCATTCACGTTCGAACAGGTGATGCGACAGGTGAAGGCCAAGTATGTAGTAGGTCTGACCGCCACGCCGACACGGAAGGATGGCCACCATCCGATCATCTACATGCAGTGTGGCCCCGTCCGGTTCAGCATGAGCGCCCGGACGATGACTGAAACGACGCCCTTCGAGCACAGGGTGACTCCCCGCCACACCGAGTTCCGCATGGCGCCCGAACTCACCGAGGTAACGATCCAGGACATCTATGCCGCGCTCGTGAACGATGTCTCGCGCAACGAGATGATCGCCAATGACATCGTGCGTGCCATAGATTCGGGACGTTGCCCGCTGCTCCTGACCGGCCGCACGGAACATCTCCAGTACTTCGCGACGAAGCTCGCGGGGGCTGCTAAGCACGTCTTCGTTTTGAAGGGCGGTATGGGCAAGAAGCAACGTCGCGCAACCGCGGCGGCCCTGGCATCAGTACCGGGAAACGAATCGCGGGTGATTCTTGCGACGGGAAGTTACATCGGCGAGGGGTTTGACGACGCGCGCCTGGACACGCTATTCCTGGCCATGCCGATTTCCTGGAAGGGCACGTTGCAGCAGTATGTCGGCCGACTGCATCGTCTCCACGGCAACAAACGATTCGTCCAGGTCTACGACTATGTGGACAACTACGTTCTGATGCTGTCCAGGATGTACGAGCGCAGGCTGAAGGGCTATGCCGCGATAGGTTATGTGATCGAACAGGAGACGTCTCCACCCCATCCCCCGGCGGTCACACACCCATAGACCCGGACCGTTCAGGTGCCTGGAGTCTTGCCTTGTATCGGGAGTGTATGTGTGCTAATATGCACCTATACAATGGCTCGAACCGAAACCCCGGAAGAGGTCAAACTCTGGTTTCAGGGAGCAGTTCAGAAACTCTGGCCCGTGGCCATTGGATCTTTGTCCTTGCGGAAGAGTCCCTGCATCCGAAACGGCTGCCAGCTTTGTCAATCCGGCCAGGGACACTCCAGCTATGCACTGTATGGTCGCAAGGGAGATCGCCGGTTCTCCATATACGTGCCAGACGAATTGGCCGAGGATTTGGAAGGTGCCATCCGCAACGGCCGCGATCTTCTGAAGCTCATGACTGAAGCCGGCCGAAGGTACACTTTGGCGCTGAAGAATGAGCGCAATTTGCGAAACCGAAAGTAGCCGGCCGCGCCCCTGATGCCCGGCCCGGAGGTGGCGAGTGCTCAACGAGGCTGATTTCTTGGGTTGGTGCAGGCGGCTCGCGTTGACCGGGAAGACGGAGGCCACGATAGCTGAGGTTCGCTCTCGCAATCCCACTCGCCGTGTTGGAGGCGGTCGCAAAAACGTTTCCGGCCGGTATCCGAGCCGCAAAATGGGGCTAACCATCCAGTTCGAGAGCCATCGCGTTGAACTGCCGTTCGTCTATGAGATGGAGCACGATTCTAGCGTGCTGGAGTATTACGACCAGCCGCCCTCTATTCCGCTCGCCTATCGCGCGGCAAACGGAAGGCGTCTTTCGGTTATGCACACGCCGGACTATTTCGTCCTTCGCCAAGACTCCGCAGGGTGGGTGGAATGCAAGTCCTCAGAGGATCTTGGAAAGCTGGCGATCAGTACTCCAAACCGCTACCTTCGCGACGGCAACGGCAACTGGCTCTGCCCGCCTGGCGAAGCGCACGCCTCGGAGCTGGGCTTGGACTATCGCGTTTGGTCATCAGCGGAGATCGACTGGATTCTCCAACGAAACCTCCAGTTTCTGGAAGACTATCTGCGATGTGATCCTGCAAGTGCAGCTGGGCTTGTCGACCCAGCCATCAAGGCTGTGATCGAAGCAAGGCCGGGGATTCCTTTGCGCGAACTGTTGGAAGGGGCCGGCGGCCTTCCGAAACCTGACGAGATCTACTTGCTGATCGCCACGGGCGGCATCTACGTGGACCTCAGCGCCGCCGCGATCGTCGAGCCAGAGCAGGTTCGCGTCTTTGCCAATGCAGAAACGGCTGGTGCATACCAACGCGCGTGTCGCGAGTTGGGGGAGAGTGTGGCGACACGCGGTCGAATCTGTGCCCCGGCTGACGCGCACGGTGAGGCCTTCAGGCTCCTGGCAGGGGCCAGCGAGCGCGATCTGATCGCCGCAAACCGGCGCTTCGACCTTGTGAAACGCCACCTGGAGGGAGAGAAAGTGCCACATTCGATTCCGGCAAGAACGCTGCGTGTTTGGATTGCGCAGTATCGACTTGCGAAAGAGAAGTATGGCAACGGTTCTCGCAAATGCCGGTCTGATTGATAATGTGAGAGTTGGCTCTCATCATTCGACTGTCGTTCGGGCCGCTGATTACGGCGCTCATCGCCTCCTTTTCCGGCTGG
>DASRHX010000347.1:0-7644 GCA_035650295.1 Bryobacteraceae bacterium
GCCGCCGCCAGATCCGCACCTAGCTGCACCGCCATCTTGTTCGCCATGCCGCCGCCGAAACAGAAGCCCACCACGCCAAGTTTCCCGGTGCAGTCCGGACGGGCCTTCAGCCACTTCGCCGACGCGAGAAAATCCGCGGTCATTTTCGTGCCATCCACCTTCGGAAACAGCTCGCGGCCCTTGTCTTCATTTCCAGGATAACCGCCCACGCTCGTCAACCCGTCGGGGGCGAACGCCATGTAGTTTGCCGTCCCCAACCGCCGCGCCACATCTTCGATGTACGGATTCAATCCACGGTTCTCATGCACCACCATCACGCCCGGCAGTTTGCCGCTCGCCTTCGCGGGGCGCACCAGATAACCCTTGATGCTTCCATTGCCGTCGGGTGATTGCACTGTAGCCCACTCGGTCTTGATGCGTGAATCGTCCTTGGCCACCTGCTCGGCCCACGCGAAATTCGGCGTGAGGCTTTCCACCAGCGCCGCGGCCGTCACGCTACCCACGGCGAACTTCTGTGCCCCTTCAAGAAATTCACGGCGATCGATGTCGCCATGCACAAACTTGTCGAACAGGTTCAGCAATTCCTGGGGATAATCCTTCGCGCTCTTGCGGTTCATGAGGTATGACTCCTTTGTCAGTGGTGAAGATTAGTATATGCCGTGCGAACTTGCCCTTCCTCAAATCAAAACCGGCCCCCCTCGCGGAGAGCCGGTTGCTTTCACCTCAGGCGATGCTACCTTCCGTTATCGTCCAGTCTCTAAATGTCGTAGTAGAGACTGAACTCGTAAGGGTGCGGGCGGAGTCGCACCGCATCCGCTTCACTTTTTCGCTTATATCCAATAAATGTTTCGATCAGCTCTTCACTGAAGACGTCGCCCTTCAGCAGGAACGCGTGGTCTTCTTCGAGGCATCCGAGCGCCTCTTCCAGCGAAGCCGGCATTGACGGCACCGCCTTCATTTCTTCAGGCGAGAGATCGTAAATGTCCTTGTCCAACGGCTCACCCGGATCGATCTTGTTCAAAATGCCGTCCAAGCCTGCCATCAGCATGGCTGCGAAAGCCAGGTACGGATTCGAGCTCGGGTCCGGTGGACGGAACTCAACTCGCTTCGCTTTTGGACTGGCCGAGTACATCGGAATGCGGCAGGCGGCCGACCGGTTGCGCCGCGAGTATGCGAGATTCACCGGCGCTTCGTAACCGGGCACCAGACGCTTGTAGCTATTCGTCGTCGGCGCTATGATCGCCGACAGCGCCCTCGCGTGCTTCAACAGGCCACCGATATACCACAGCGCCGTCTGGCTCAAGCCTGCATAGCCGTCGCCGGCAAAAGTCGGCTTGCCCTTGGTCCACAGCGACTGGTGCGTGTGCATGCCGCTGCCGTTGTCGCCGAAGAGCGGCTTGGGCATGAACGTGGCACTCTTACCGTGACTCCTAGCCACGTTCTTCACGATGTACTTGTACAACATCATGTTGTCGGCCGACTTGATCAGCGTGTCGAAGCGCTGATCGATTTCGCACTGGCCGGCGGTGGCGACTTCGTGGTGATGGCACTCGATGTCCATGCCGCACTTGATCATCACTTCCACCATCTCGGCGCGGATGTCCTGCATGTGGTCCATCGGTGGCACCGGGAAGTAGCCTTCCTTATAGCGCGGCCGGTAGCCCAGGTTCACGCCCTCGCGCCCTGAGTTCCAGCGGCCCTCGTCGGCGTCGATGTGGTAGTAACCGGAATGCTGAGTAGAATCGAACCGGATGCTGTCGAAGATGAAAAATTCCGCCTCGGCGCCGAAGTAGGCGGTGTCGCCCAACCCCGTCGTACCCAGGTACATCTCCGCCTTACGCGCAATCCATCGCGGATCGCGTTCGTAATGCTGCCTCGTAATCGGGTCCACAATCTCGCACAACAACAACAATGTGGGCACCGAGAAAAATGGGTCCATCAACGCAGTCTTCGGATCGGGTATCAACAGCATGTCGCTCTCGTTGATAGCGGCCCAGCCGCGGATCGACGATCCGTCGAAGCCGAATCCTTCTTCAAACGAGTCTTCACTCAGTTGGTTGATCGGGTAGGACACGTGTTGCTGAACGCCGGGCAGGTCCGTAAAACGCAGATCGAGCTGACGGGCGCCATTTTTCTTTGCAAACTCCAGTACTTCTTTCGGGCTCATGGAACCTCCAGATGGAATTGTGAGGGGAACCGCCTGGGCGGATAAAGTAGAAGCATAGCAGAGGTTGCCTAAAGCCGTTGATTGAAATAATTGATCGGGCGGATCACCTCCCGCTGGAAGGTCTATGAGCCAGACTTCATTGGATTTACAGCCGTCACGGCGCCTCTATTCCGTGTCGTCCCTGACACGCGAAATTCGCGAGATTCTCACTACCTCTTACGATGGGATTTGGGTCTCCGGTGAGGTTTCCGGCTTGAAGCTGGCTGCTTCAGGCCACGCCTACTTCAACCTCAAGGACAGCGCCTCGCAAATCCGCTGCGCGATCTGGAAAGGCAGCATGCGCCTCCTTCGCTTCAAGCCGCAAGAGGGAATGGCCGTGCTCGCCCGAGGCCGTATTGATGTGTATGAGCCGCGCGGCGAGTATCAGTTCATCATCGAAGCTCTTGAGCCGCAGGGCCAGGGCGCGCTGCAACTCGCATTCGAACAGTTGAAGGTGCGCCTCGAAGCCGAAGGACTCTTTGCCGCCGCGCGCAAGCGCCCGATGCCGCGCTTTCCGCGGCGCATCGCCATCGTTACCTCGCCCACTGGCGCTGTCATTCAGGACATGATCCATGTCCTCACGCGACGCTTCCCCGGTCTCCACATCCGCCTCTACCCAGCGCTCGTACAGGGCCCGGGCTCCGTGGAAGCCATTGTTGAAGGCATTCAATTCTTCGCCCAATCCGCTTGGGGCGATCTGCTAATCGTCGGCCGCGGCGGCGGATCGCTCGAAGATCTATGGAGCTTCAACGAAGAGCTTGTTGCCCGCGCTATCGCCGCTTCTCCTATTCCGGTCATCTCCGCCATCGGCCACGAAACCGACTTCACCATCGCCGATTTCGTTGCCGACCTCCGCGCCCCGACTCCATCAGCCGCCGCGGAGCTTGCCGTCCGCGATGCGGCCGCGCTCATCGAATCCCTCGCCGCCCATTCAGCCCGCCTTGAACGTGCCGCACGGTTTTCCGCACTCCGGTTCTCCCAACGATTCGATGACTCGCAGTTCCGCCTTCGCGAGAGCGCCCGCGCGCGCCTCGAACGCCTTCGCCGTTTGATCGAGGCCCATTCCTCTCTGATTCAACGCTCCGAGCCCCGCCTTCGCCTTGCGCAAATCCGCCAGCGGCACGCCGCGGCGCACTCGCGCCTCATCCCCACGCTTCAACGAGCCCTCTTCCAGCGCCAGTCCCGCCTGGCATCGCTCGCCCAAAGCCTCGAGCCCGCCCTCGCCCAAAGTCTCGCCGGCGCCCGAGCACGCCACTCGCGCCTCCATGCATCGCTTCTGCAACTCAGCCCTCTTGCCGTCCTCGAGCGCGGTTACAGCATCGTGCAGGCGGCCGACGGTTCCATCCTTCGCGACGCTGCCGCCACGGCTCCGAAGGCTAACCTCTCCGTCCGCCTGCACAAGGGTTCGCTCAAGGTACAAGTAACCAAGATTCCGTAACCACCTTTCCTTTAGTCCTCCATTCGCGATACCGCCATTCCTGCCGCATACCATCGCGACTTGGCATCGGCGACTACGCGCGCCCGCCTCAAACCGACCCAAACAGGAGGAACTCCTTGTACTCTATCCGTGTCTTTTTCGCTGCCGCGCTTGCGCTCTCGCTCAGCACTGCAATGCTCGCTCAAGGCAGTCCGAGCGTGCGCATCCTGCTCCCGGAACGCACACGACTACTGGAAGGACAGCTCATCGACGTCATCCTCGAAGTACGGAATGCCGCTACGGTATCGAACCTCAAAGTGACGGCCGCTGGCGCCGACCTCACACCGAATTTCTCCACGCCAGTCAAGGCCGAGCTGGATTGCGATTCCACATCCGACTACGACTACCGCACCAACCTTCAGTCCTTTGCCACCCCCGGCACGGTGAAGCTCGAGGTTTCGGTGACGGCCGGCACGGCCACCGTCACCGACTCGCGCGACATCTCGGTGCAGGCCTTCACCATTCCCCCCGGACAGAGCCGCAACATCATCCTCTTCATAGGGGACGTGGAAACCCGTCGATACGCCCGACCTTGCCGGTTACTCCGTGCTCACACGTGCTACGACATCGCCATTCTGGGAACAGGAGCTTTGGGTTGGCAATACCACGGAGTTCCGCTTCGCCGATCTATCCATTGACGATCGTATTTTCGCCGTCCGCGCTTGGGACAAGCAAGGCAACCCCTCGCTGGTCGCGCCAAGACGCCTGAAACCTACTGAGCTGGCTTCTTTCGCTTCGGTTTGTCCAGGTCGTCTGCCACGCACTTATAACAGTGCTTACTCGCCGCCAGATCCGCCGCGTAGGCCAACGCCGCCGCGACGTGCGTCAAATGCAGCCCCGGATGCCGGCTTAGTATGTCCTCCGCTCCCAGCCCTTCCGATAAGTCGTTCAGAATTTCCGCTACCGTCACCTCCGTACCTTTCGCGCACAACTGCTCCTGCTTTACTGCCGGATCGCTCACCAGGTGCTTTTTCCAAACCATGCCTACCGCGCCACTCCTTCTTCTTCCTCATCGGATCGGCAGTGACAAATGTGGAATGGGATTTTATCATTTGGCGTATACTCGCTCGCGGAGGATCACTGTCATGTCCACAGCCGCTCCCACCGTCGATCCCGCCGTTCCGAACAAAGGTTCCGCCTGGATGCTCGCCAGCATCTGGTTCGAGCCTGCCCGCGTTTTTGAGCAGGTTGCCCGCACGCCACGCTGGTGGATTCCGCTGGCAATCGTCACCCTCGCCGCTATGGGTTATCTCGCCATGTTCACCAGCCATGTGGGATGGGAAACCTTCATGCGCCACGAGTTGGAATCCAACTCCCGCTTGGAATCCATAACTCCCGAACAGCGCGAGCAAGTCCTCGCAACGCAACTGAAGTTCGCCCCCATCATGAGCTTTATCGGCGTACCGGTGGGTATTGCTACCACTGCCGTAGTGATCGCCGCCGTCCTCATGGTGGTCTTCAAATATTTGCTGGATGCCCCATGCGGCTTTGCGCAGGCCCTCGGCGTCGCTTCCTGGTCCATGCTTCCCGGACTTCTCAACACCTGTGCCGCCTTGCTCGTGATGATGATGCTGCCCGCCACCGAGTTCGACCTTAAAAATCCGGTTGGGACGAACCTCGGCTACTACCTCGGCCCAGATTCCGCGGCATGGCTGAAGAGCATGCTCTCCAGTATCGACTTCTTCTCGCTATGGACGATCTTCCTGCTCGCCACCGGCATGTCCGTGATTACCCGCAAGAGTTGGGGATCCTCGCTCGGGGCCATCCTCGTCCCGTGGGGCTTGTACGTCGTCGTCAAGACGGCTTTCGCGGCCGTCTTCGGCTAGATCGTTTGCGCCGGCAACACCGCGATCTCAGATCCGTCCGCCAGAAACGACGAGCATGGGCCGCCTGCCAGCGCCTCCGCATAAGCGGTGCCGTAGAATCCGCGCACATCGCAATCGAGCGTCGCCGCCACCGCGTTCCACACCCGCCAGGGAGGATGCCGCACCTCGTATTCCACCGTTCCTCCATCGCGCTGCCGCGTGTATCCCCAATAGTGTTCCGTGATGAACTCAGCTTCGCTACCGGCAACGAGCGGGCTTGGCTCACCCGCTACCTCTACCGCAACCTCGTTCCACCGGCCCGCGCTCTCCCATGCATAGCGCGCGCCCGTGGGCCCCGCTTCGCTCTTCATCGGACAGCTCACATACGGCTCGTTGTAGGTCCAGCGCGCCAGCGCCGCAATCGCCCACCTCGGCACCACCTCGCGTATGAACACGACTCCCCGCCGCACCATGCCCGCCGTCTCGCGCCGCACATAGAACCGCAGGTTCACTTCGTCGAAGTCACGGTGGAACGGCACGGGCACGCCCAGCACGCGCGTCTTCAGGAATCGGAAACCCACCACGCTCACCAACGCCTCGCCGCGCCACGTGTCCAGTTCCGTCCCCGCGGGAACCAGTGGAAGCAAATCGGCCGGGTCGATCCGGTAGTTCAGCATTGCCAACCACCGCCACTCGGCCGTTAGAAAAGTTCCGCGCACGCTTCCAGGCTAAAGGGTCCGGCTACTTGGCTGCGAACACCACGCTCTTCGAGGTCCAATCTTTGTGCTCGCGTTCCAAGGCCTCTTGAAAGTTCGCCTGCAGTACGCGCCGTCCATCTTCCGTCAGCCGGCCGCGCGCCTCGCGGAACGCCGCGTCCACCTTATCCCGCGCCGCCAGGTCCGGCATCATAATCCACTCCACGCGCGTCCCCACGGGCATCGAGTGCTCCACCTCGACATCCACGCCATAGCCCAGAATCGCGCCCTGCTGCAGCAGTTGATCGAGCACGGGCTTGATATGCTCGTCGTACAACTTCGTATACGCGTCGTTCTTGCCTTGCTTCACTGTGTTCATCGTGAAGGTGGTCACGGGGAGCGCTCCCGCCGCCGGCGTCTTCATTTGGAAGACTGGCGAGCGCAGCAACAGGTCCGAATGCGCCTCCGGATCGGTCGCCTCCAGCGCGCGCACCATCTGGCCCGGGTTCTTCCGTTGCGCCTCTTCAATCGCTGCATTCACCTTTTGCACACTCGCCCAGTTCGGCATCGCGATCCACGCGCTCGCATTTGGCTTACCAGCCTGGTGCAATAAATCCATATCGGCGCCATACGCTGTAATCACGCCGTCCTTCAACAACTGATCCAGCACTGGAGCGTACACACCCTTCATCACCGCGACCCAGTCGGAAGTCTTGTTCGGCTTCACTTTGAAGATCGCCACCATCGTCAATGGCTGCGGCGCCGGCTGGGCCAGCGCGCACACACTCATCGCCAACATTGCCGTAAGCGGTATCATCATACGTCTCATGGGTTACCCCTCCCGGGGATGTAGGATACCTGATTCCGAATTCCAGCGAAAGGCAATTCGCCCTACGAATTCTCCACCCGGTAATTCGGCGCTTCCTTCGTGATGATCACATCATGCACGTGGCTCTCACGCAATCCGGCGATCGAGACCCGTACGAATCGCGCATTCTGCTGCAGTTCGGCAATCGTCTTGCACCCGCAGTAGCCCATGCCGGCCCGCACGCCGCCGACTAACTGAAATACCATCTCGGCCAACGGCCCCTTATAGGGCACGCGGCCCTCAATGCCCTCCGGAACCAGCTTCGCCGCGCTCTCCTGCGCATAACGGTCCGTGGAAGTCCCCGTCGACATCGCCCCCAGCGAACCCATTCCGCGGTAGGTCTTGAACGTGCGGCCCTGATACAGAATCATCTCGCCTGGCGACTCATCGGTACCGGCGAAGAGCGATCCGATCATCACGCAATCGGCCCCCGCCGCCAGCGCCTTCGTCACATCCCCCGAGTATTTGATGCCGCCGTCGGCAATCAACGGCACTCCTGCCGCCCGCGCGGCCTTCGATGCCTCGGCAATCGCGGTAATTTGCGGCATACCTGCGCCCGACACCACGCGCGTCGTGCAGATCGAGCCCGGCCC
>DASRHX010000348.1:0-4127 GCA_035650295.1 Bryobacteraceae bacterium
AGCGCAGCCATATCGACGCTCGCCGGTATCATTGGCCGAGGCCTCACAAATGACCCGTCCACACTCCACTGCCGCTTTCCTGTTCGCCGGCGCGATAGCTGCCAGCGGATCTCTTTCAGCCCAGGTGCCAGCCAAGCCGCCGGCCGCGCAAGCCGTCGTCCAGCCTGCCGTTAAGGCAAATGCGTATCGGCAGCTGCCGCCGGTCAAGCTTTACCTGGGGCCCGCGCCGCTGCGTGCGGATTGGCCTGGTCTGATCAACCCACCGGTACAGGAAGTCACATCGTCAGACGGCGAGGCCATCTACAACGTCAGCGATCCGGCGTACACGGCGTTTCTACCGGAGAGCGCGCGGAACACGAGGACGGCCGTGCTCGTCGCACCCGGCGGCGCGTTCCGGCAGCTGTCGATCAACAGCGAAGGGAATCGCGTCGCGACGTGGCTGGCAGAACGCGGCGTTGCTGCCTTTGTGCTGAAGTACCGCCTGGTCCAGCAGACAGGCCCGCAGTTCTCGTGGATGGCGCGGACGAAGGAGATACCGATTAATGTATCGGGCGAGCCTGGCGTCGCGGACACGATTCGCGCCATCGCGATGATTCGGGAGCGCGCCGCCGAGTATGCGATCGATCCGGACAAGCTCGTGGCGATCGGATTCTCTGCCGGGGCGCACGTCGTGGCCCACGCGGCAATGAACGCTGACGTCAAGGCGCGGCCGGACTACGTCGCGCCAATCTATGGCGGACCGTTTGGCGGCATCCCGCCAATTCCCGCGGCCGATTCGGCGGAGAAGCTGCCCCCGATGTTCTTAGCGATGGCACAGGACGACACGCTGGTTGGCGGAGAAGTTCGCGAGTTCTACGCGCAGCTCTTCGCGAAGGGCTACCGGCCAGAGCTGCACCTCTATATGAGCGGTAGTCACGGCTTTGGAATGAACGTCACCCGAAATACGAGCGACCTGTTCATCGACCAGTTTTTTGCCTGGATGCAGGCGCAGGGACTCACGCGTAAGCCGGGCGATCCAGACCTGCGTCCGCGAGGCCGAGCCACCCCTCCGCCATCAGGACGCGGTGGCCAGGAGTAAGCTTCACCGCAAGTAGAAGTCAATGCTGCAGACTTTACTAGCGGAGTTGATTCCGATCGACCGTAGACCTGCTCCCGTGTCCGTGTTCCCCCTTCTCGGATCGCGGCTCAGGTTGGAAGGCGTGCAATATTGAACAGACGCGCACGTGCGCCCGTGGCAGGCTCTCCTCGACCGGGGCAGATCAACGTTCCCAGTCGTGGGATTCAAAAATGGAAATCCCTGTTCAGAGGAGGTTCAGCTATGCGCAGAATTGCCGGACTCGCGGGACTCGTTGTGTGTGCAGTGATCGGCGGCGTCGCCGCGCAGGGGCAGAAAACGGTGCCCGAATTGTCGAAACTGGCCGCCGATTTCAGCGCCGCGGTCACGGCGGGAAACGCGGCCAAGGTCGCGTCGTTGTACACCGCCGATGCGACGTTCATGCCGCCGAACGAGGCCGCGATCCGAGGCACCGGCGGCATCCAGGGCTGGTTCCAGAAGCAGATGGATCAGGGCGCGGCGAAGCTCACGCTCTCGCCGACCGAGTCGCGAATCTCCGGTGACCTTGCCTTCGAGGTGGGCAACTACACTTTGAGTGTCAAGCCGAAGACCGGCCAGCCGATCAACGACAAGGGCAAATACATCGTCGTGTTACGGAAGGACGGCGCAACCTGGAAGATCAGCCACGACATCTTCAACAGTGACTTGCCGCTGCCGCCGCCGCCGGCAAAATAGAGGTCCCGGCGCCGCGGTCGAGCCCCGACCAGTAGCGGTCTCGGTGGCTCGACCGCGGCGGCAATGCGCGCGCGGATTGTCTGACGTTCTATTGCCTTTCGTACACGGCGGTGCTCGTGACCTTTTTGCCCGCCGGGTCAGTCATCTGGGTGACCAGCGTGCGCGTCTTGCCGTCGGCGGAAAAATCGATCGTGCCGGTCACGGTGATTTTTCCGTCCTTCTTGTTGTTAAGCGCATAGTGGCCGGTCTTCACCATCTGAATGGAACGCGTGTCGGCCGTAGGATCGCCCTTCACCGGGTAATCCTTGCCGTCGAACATGCCGATCCACTCGTTGTGCGTCGGTTTGCCGGCGCCGTCCACGCCATCGACGACGCATTTATAGCGGTCGCCCTCGGCCGTGTAGACAACCATGACATTCTTGGGCGACCCCGGCGCCAGCTTCGATTTCGCCTCGTTCAACTTCCACGAACCGACGTTCGGGTCCGCGGCGAAGGCGACGACTGCCATTGCGCAGAACACCATCGCAAGCGCCATCATTCTTGTTTTCATCATCCAATCTCCTGTTCCGACAAGGTAGCCACGCCGACTGAAGAGAGAACGCCGTCGCGATTCAGTCGGAAAAGATGAGCTTATCGTAATTGTCAGGGGAGGGCCTAGCCTTAGCCTAGCCTAGCGTTCCGATTCTCAATCCTTGAGACATTCTCTCGGACGCTCTCACGCGATGAGGCGCTGGAACTCGAGGGCTTCTTCAAGCAGAAGCTGGGGACGCGGGCGCTTGGGTTGAATGCGAATTAATCCCGCACGGCCTGGCTGGAGCCTATTGACAGTTCCAGGGCCTAACTCTACAATAGAACCTTCTCCCACAACACAGGATCTATATTCATGCGCACTGTCGTTCTCTGCGTGTTTGGCCTCCTCGGGTCGACAATATCTGCAATCGCTCAAGACAGTGCGAATTCACGATAAGGAAGGGCGAGTCGAATGGCCCGCCGCCCTTCTGCGCGGTCAGTAGCGACTCCTGCCGACTCCGCGAGGTTCGACGTTAGGTTTTCAACTTGCGGCGACCGCGTGATCCTTTCTTCCTTCTGGCTGTGCGACCGCGCTTCGCTTTAGCAGGTGCAGAAGTGGTCGCTTCGACTCCACCTGATTGGGCCACTGCCGTCTCTCCCCTCTGCTTCGCCCACCTAGCCTTCTGAGCCTCCGAAATCCTTCTCCGCGCATCGGCGGACATCTTGCGCTTCCGGCTGCGGCGGGTTGAATGGGTAGGGGAGGAAGCGCCATCGGCCGAAGCAGCAGGACGACCAGGCCCCCTTGCAGGAGTCCTCTCCAACCACGCTCGAATATGCGCCGCCTTCTCCTCGAGGCGCTGGAGCTCGACCTCCATGCCGAGGCGGGTGAAGTAGGAGGAGTCTTGGCCCCAAGAATCGGTTTTCTGTTTTGCCATAGGCGTAGCAGAGTATCACCAATTGCATACAATGGTGAGTCATGAGCAAGGCGCACGGCTCTAAGCCGACGTGTTTCGTCGTTATGCCGTTCGGTGGGGTGTGGGACGGCTACTACGAGCAGGTGTACAGGCCCGCCATCGAAGATACCGGATTGGAGGCTGAGCGGGCCGATGACGTCTTTCAGGCGGGCTCGGTTCTTCAGACAATCGTCGACTCGCTGAGCCGGGCGGCGGTTGTGCTTGTGGACGTGTCCGAGAACAATCGGAATGTCCATTATGAGTTAGGACTCGCCCACGCGCTTGGGCGCCCCACAGTCCTTGTGGCGCCTCAGGGTATGCCATTGTTCTTTGATGTGGGCCAGGAACGGATGGTGACGTATGACAAGAACGACGCGTTCTGGGGCGCTGACTTGAAACAAACCGTGACGAAGGCTCTGTCGGAGACGGTAAAGCAGCCCGCCACAGCGGTACCAACCGTCTTTCTGCACATAAAGCCGGCGCGAATCGAGTCAGAGGAAGTTGTCGTTCGGTTGCGGCGGATCGAAGAGCAGCTTGCGGATCTCTCGCGCCTGATATCGACACGACGGCTGGACGTGCAGAGTGGGTACGCCGAGAAACTTCACAGCCCTTTGGTCGCACAGGATGAAGCCGCGAAGCTGTTGCGATCCGTCAGCTCCGATGAGGCGGTGCGCCAGCTGATGAACGAGGGGTACGGTCGCGCGATGGCTGAAGATGCCGTATTTATTGCCGCCAGGCGCATCCCGTCGCAAGGTAAGTCGTAAATGGTCAGACGTTCGGGCAACGCGCGAGCAGCGCCCTGACGTGACGATGGCGTCTTCTCGGCACCGCCTTTCAGTTCTGCCTGTGCGTTTGGCTCAACGCACGCGGATTGG
>DASRHX010000349.1:0-4067 GCA_035650295.1 Bryobacteraceae bacterium
CGAAGTTGAATACTCGATCTCTTCAGCTGATACCGAAACCGCACAGCGGCTGCGGCGTGCCGCGTCGATGCTGGACAGGAAATTTCTCTTACTCTATGGGGACAACTACTGTCCCATCGACCTCGCTCGCGCCGAGGCGCAGTGGCTCGGCTCACAACTGCCCGCGCAGATGACCGTGTATGACAACCGTGACGGCTATTCGCGCTCAAATGCCGCATGCTGCGGCGGGCTGGTGGGCAAGTACGATTCGTCGCGCACGGACCCGGAGTTGAACTGCGTCGATATTGGTTTCCTCTTTCTCGACCGCTCGGTGATCGAAATGGCCGGCGGCCGGAACGAAGGCCTCGACCGCGTGCTCTATCCCGAGCTGGTGCGGCGAAGAATGCTAGGCGCCTTCGCTACGCGGCATCGGTATTACGGACCCGCAACTCCGGCGCGCTTAGCCGAATCCGAGAGATTCTTCTCGCTGCCGCCCACGGTGTTGCTTGATCGCGACGGCGTGCTGAACCGCAAGCCTTCGCGGGCGCAATACGTTTGCTCGTGGGCCGATTGGGAATGGCTGCCATGCGCACTGGATGCCCTGCGGGCATTCCGGCGGGCTGGCTGGCGTGTGTTGCTGGTCTCCAATCAAGCGGGCATCGCACGGGGCGCACTCACTCATTCTCAACTTGGTGAGATCCACGCTCGATTGCACGCCGAGGTTGAGAAGGCTGGCGGCCGTATTGACGGAATCTACGTCTGTCCTCATGGATGGGAGGAAAACTGCGATTGCCGCAAGCCCTCTCCCGGCATGATTTTCCAGGCCCAGCGAGACTGGGCGCTGGACTTATCCCAAACCTGGTATTTGGGCGACGACGAGCGCGACGCCGAAGCCGCCCGGAATGCCGGATGCCGCTTCGCGAAAATCGGCGAAGGCCTGTCTCTTTTGCGCGCTGCCGGCTGCCTTCTTTCAGGCGAGGAGCCGCGCGTCGGCCTCGCCCATCTTGTCCGGGCTATACCCGCACGATACGAGGAACCATCATGGCAAAGCGAATCTTAATCACCGGTCACCTTGGCTACATCGGTTCGGTGATGACTCCACACTTTCTTCGCGCCGGATACGAGGTCCACGGCGCCGATACCGGTTTCTTCGAGCCCTGCCGGCTGGTGAGCAACAGTGCTTTCATCGAAGGCCACTGCGTAGATTTGCGCGACGAACTTACGGCACGCGATCTCGAAGGCTTCGATGCTGTCATTCATTTGGCGGCATTGAGCAACGATCCGATCGGGAACCTAAACGAGCGCTGGACGCGCGAGATCAACGGCGATGCGACGCTCCGCCTGGCTACACTTGCCCGTGAGGCCGGTGTCAGCCGCTTCCTGTTTTCCAGTTCCTGCATCATGTACGGAGCTTCGAGCGATGGTTCGGTGCTTGTTGACGAAACCTCGCCGCTCGACCCGCGCACACAGTACGCACGCTCGAAAGTCGACGCCGAGCAGGCGCTCCGCCCGCTGGCAACGTCCGCGTTCTCGCCCATCTTCATGCGCAACGGTACGATCTACGGACTGTCACCGCGCATGCGATTCGACACCGTGCTGAACTCGTTTGCCGGCTCGGCGGTTACGGGTGGTTCGGTACGCGTGTTCAGCGACGGTAAGCCATGGCGCCCAGTCGTGCACATCGAAGACGTCTGCGCTGCCTTCCAAGCCGCGCTCGAAGCGCCGCGCGAATCCATCCACAACGAAGCATTCAACGTCGGCGCGGAATTTGTGAACGTGCAGATCGGAGCGTTGGCTCAAAGCGTGGCCGCAGCCTCCGGCGCCCGCCTGGAACTACTCGCACACGCCGATGCCGACCAGCGTACCTATCGGACTTCGTTTGCCAAAATCGCCCGCCACTTGCCGGGGTTTCAGGCCAAATGGACGCCGCAAGCGGGCGCCACGCGCTTGATTGAGGAGTTCCGCGCCTTGGGACTTACGCGGGGCCAATTTGAAGACGAGCGCTTTACACGGCTGCGCTGGCTGCGCCTCCTTCTCAACGACGGTTCCCTTGGTGAGGATCTTCGCTGGGCGGTCAAACCATTTGTGCCTCAACCGGAGAACAACGAGGTGCCGGCATGATTGACGGCGTGAAGATCATCCCGCTACGCCAGATCGTGGACGAGCGCGGCAAGATCATGCACATGATGAAAGCCACCGACGCCCATTTCCAGCAGTTCGGTGAGATCTACTTTTCCTGTTCCTGGCCGGAAACGGTGAAGGCCTGGCACATCCACACGAAGATGACGGTGAACAACGCCGTTCTCTCGGGCCGGGCCAAGCTTGTGCTCTACGACCTGCGCGAAGGCTCGCCCACGCACGGCGAGCTGCAGGAGATCTTTTTCGGCGAAGACAACTACGTGCTCGTCCAGATTCCGCCCGGCATTGCCAACGGCTACAAGGCGTACGGAGACAAGATGGTGATCCTCGCCAATTGCGCCACCATCGCACACGAGCCCGGCGAGATGCTGCGCATCCCGCCATTCGATTCCACAATCCCTTATGACTGGTCTCTGCGGCATGGCTGACACGGAGGCACTGGCGCGAAGCATCGCGGAGAAAGGCGCCCCCGCTGCTAGTGGAGTGCACTCCCTGGCGCGGCTGGCCGGCGCGGTCGCCGAACCTCCACCGCCTCCACGATTGCGCGCTGGACTCATTGTCACGCGAACCCCCCTTCGCATCAGCTTTGCCGGAGGCGGCACTGACTTTGCCGGCTTCTATGAGCAGGAAGAGGGCGCCGTATTGAGTACAGCCATCGACAAGTATGTCTATGTGACGCTGAAGCGCCACGACACGCTCTTCGGCTCGCCGATCCGCCTGAACTATTCCGAAACCGAGCAGGTGGACACGGTCGATGGGATCCGCAATGACATCGCCCGCGCCTGTTTCCGGTTGCTCGCCATCGAGCCGCCCATCTATATGAGCACGGTGGCCGATATTCCGGCGTCGAGCGGTCTGGGCTCGTCCAGTTCCTTCTGCGTCGGCCTATTGAACGCGCTACATGCCTGGCGCGGCGAGCACGTCTCGGCCGCGCAATTGGCCGAGGAGGCCGCGTACATCGAGATTGAAACACTGGGCCGGCCCATCGGTAAACAAGACCACTATGCGGCTGCCTTCGGCGGCTTCAACCTCTTCCGCTTCCTTCCCGGCGGCGGCGTCAGCATCGAGGCGCAACGCTTTGCCGCCGGCGCGCGGCGCAGGCTTTTCGATCATCTGCTCATGTTCTGGACGGGAATCGAACGCCAAGCCTCAGGCATCCTCGCCGAACAGAAATCCAACATCGCATCGCGCCGTGCTGAACTGGCTGCCCTCAAAACCCAAGCATGGGAGCTGCAGCGCGCTCTTGCCGGCAACTTCGACCCGGAATCATTTGGCCGTGCCCTCGACCATGGTTGGCACATCAAACGCCGCTTGGCCTCCGCCATTTCGACCACGCGTATCGACGACTGGTATGCACGAGCGCTGGAGGCCGGCGCCTGGGGCGGCAAATTGTGCGGTGCAGGCGGCGGTGGCTTCTTCCTGTTTGCGGTACCGCCTGCCCGGCAACAGGCCGTTCGCGCCGCGCTTGCCGAGTTGAAGGAGTTGAGCGTACACGCCGAGCCTCAAGGTTCGCGCGTGCTCATGCCTCACGTGGAATAGACGATGCGAATTGCCGTCACCGGAGCCGCGGGATTCATCGGAGCCAACCTTGTGCGCCGTCTCTTGAGCGACGGCCACGACGTGTTAGCCATCCTACGTCCAGGCGGCCGCCGCGCGTACTTGACCGGCCTTAAGCCGCTTGCTCTCGCCGAATCCGACGTCTGCGACACGCAAGCACTGGCCGCGGCGCTTCAGACCCACCGCGCGGAAGTCGTCTATCATCTGGCGTCCAGCACCTGGAAAGTGGCAACTCCAGAGGCCGAACACCGGCGCTCTATCGTCACCGGCATGGAAAGCTTGTTGGCTGCCTGCGCGCAATGGACGCCGCGGAGAGTGATTGTCACGGGCTCGGCCGCCGAATACGGCACAGGCACGAACTTCGATGAGGAAGCGCCCTGCCGCCCCGATAC
>DASRHX010000350.1:0-2116 GCA_035650295.1 Bryobacteraceae bacterium
CGATCACTAGCAGCAGTACGAGACCTGCGCCAAATGCCGTCGTTAACCGAGCACTCAATTGGCTGGCGCGGCTATCAGCTCTGAACATCGCCGCCTGGTTCATTCCAGCAAGTTCGTCGAGACGGCCGTGCAGCTCTGCAAACTCTTGGTCGGTTTGTGAGGCGGGAGCCGAAGCGCTGAAACGGTCGAACAGTCGCCGCCCGCGGCGTTCGATGTCGGCGGCCAACTCTGCTTCGCCCGCTTCAGTGATGTGGTTGAGCCCGACGTCAATCCAATGGCGGAACGCATCGCGGTTGGCTGGCAAAGCCGCTGCCAGCGTTCCGTCCCGTTGCGCGAGTTGCAGCGCATAAAGCGCGGTATGCATGTGTTGCGCAGCCTCAATGCTGATGTAGTTGTTGTGAAGCGTCTCGCGAATCGCTCCCCCCAAGCGATAGACCTGAGGCAATGACATGGTCCCAAGTCCGAGCGCGATCAGCAGCATTAGGAGACTGCCGTTGCGAATGCGTTTACTCAAGGAGGGTGGTCTCATGGTCTTTGTTTAATGCCCGCCTGGTTAGTTGACAATTTCGACCTCGAAATCGTGAGCTGCGGCAACAATCCGGTCAGTCACCGAACGCCGAAATAGCCTGTTCCAGAATGTCGGCTTTGCGCGGCCGATGATAATTCGCGAGATGTGTTTCTCGTAGGCAAATTTCAGCAGAGCCTCAGCCGCATCCTCCCCCTCAAGCCAAGCCACCTCGGCGCCAAGATCTCCGGCCAGGTTAATGTTGTCGAGGAGGGCCCGAAAATCCTTGGTACTGATCTTTTTTAGTGATTCGGAAGGTGTGTCCACGTGCACCGCGTACCAATCGGCGTTGAGCCGCGCTGCGGCGCGAGCAGCCTTACGCAGAAGCTCCTGGCTGGCGGCCGGGTCCAAGGACAAGCATACCATAAGTCGCTCGGTGACAGGGGGACGGGCCCCTCCATCCCGTTTTAAGCGCTCTAATTCCTCGCGATGGCGGCTTTGGTCATCCGCCACTTCGCGCAGCGCAATCTCGCGCAATGCCGCCAGATTGCTCGGCTTGAAAAAATTCTTGAGCGCCGACTCGACCCTTTCCGGAGGATATATCTTTCCTTCGCGGAGACGCTGGCGCAGCTCTTCTATCGGAATGTCAACGGTTACGACCTGATCGGCCCGTAATAGGAACGTGTCGGGAACGGTTTCGCCGACATCGACACCGGTAATTCGTTTGACTACTTGCTTGAGACTCTCCAGGTGCTGGACGTTCATGGTGGTGATAACGTTGATACCGGCGCCTACCAACTCTTCTACGTCTTGGTAACGCTTGCGGTGGCGCGAACCAGGGGCGTTGGTGTGGGGGAGTTCGTCCACTATAGCGAACTCCGGCTTACGCTTCAGGATTGCTTCAAAGTCCATCTCACTCAGAGATGTGCCCTGGTAATTGACGTTTCGCGGAGGGACTGTTTCGAGGTCGCCGATCATGGCCGCCGTTTCGGCACGGCCATGAGTCTCGATAAAACCAATTACAACATCGCGTCCCTGAGCGCGGAGGCGGTGAGCCTCTTCAAGCATACGGTAGGTCTTGCCAACGCCTGCGGAGCCGCCGATGTAGACCTTGAGTGTGCCGTTTTGAAGTTGAGGTTCGAGACCTAGAAATGCTTCCGGGTCTTTCCGGTCGTCGTCCTTCATCGCACCGTTCGTACGGGTCTTGGCTGCCAAGAAACTACCCTGGCGGAGTAATCCGGAGCCTAGATGGGGGAGTCCGAATCGACGATGGACGTTATCGACAGAGAAAAGGCTCCATCCATCTTTGCCGGGCTCCCAGACACCTCTTATCCTAACAGAGGCTTCCACTGGTTTCACACCAGAGCTCCAAACCGCTTCATACAGACTTCCGAAAGATTCGGCGTTCCTTTGTCATGCGTCGGCTAGAATGATTTGTTTTCCTCCGCTTGTAAGACGACCGTCAAGACCGCCTTTCGGCATTGGTTAGCTCCGCTTCCTTATTGTTCGCTGAAAGACGGCGCCTCAACGTGCGGCGCGACAGGTATTCTTGAATAGCCGCCCAAGAGGCGAGACTGAGGAGAGCGCCCCACAGGATGAGGATGAAGAGTC
>DASRHX010000351.1:0-2331 GCA_035650295.1 Bryobacteraceae bacterium
CGATGGCGCTAAACAGCCATCCCCCCTCCCACGATATGATGAAAATGGATAAATTGGGCCCAGCCTCTCCGACTTTTTCATAATCCCATGTCGCAAAAGACTTCCACTGTCCCCGACCTAAACAGTTGGTTTGAAGACGAACTACGCCAGCAATACCAGCACGACCACCGCATGGTGGACGAGAGCTGGAAAGAAGTATTCGATGGAAATGGTGGGCCGCGCAATGGCGCCGCAACTGCTTCCGAGCCGGCCGCTTCCGTGGCTTTCGCCGCGCCTCCCCCGCCTCCGGCCGTAGCGCCCGCGTCTCCGGCAGTGGCGCCGGCGCCGTCGAAGGAAGTCGAAAAGGCGTCCCCGCAGGTAGGTCCCTCGCAGCAACTCGTGCCTTTGCGTGGGGCCGCTGCCCGCATCGCCGCCAACATGGAGTTGAGCCTGGGAGTTCCCACGGCCACTTCGCAGCGCGTCATCCCCGTCAAGGTGATGGAGGAAAACCGGCGCATCATCAATCAGCATCGCGGCCTCACTGGAAAGTCGAAAATCAGCTTCTCGCAGATCATCGGTTACGCGATTCTGAAGACGCTCAAAACCCTGCCGCAGTTGAACGATGCTTTCCTCGAGCGCGACCGCGAGACGTTTCGCGTCGTCAATCAGAAGGTGAACCTGGGCGTCGCCGTCGACGTCGCCGGCCAGGGCGGCAGCCGCTCGCTCGTCGTTCCAAGCATCAAGAACGCCGGCGAGATGTACTTCGCTCAATATCTCGACGCGTTTGAAGACATCGTTGCCCGCGCACGCAAGAACAAGCTCACCGTCGACGACTTCCAAGGCACCACCATTTCGCTCACCAACCCTGGCACGGTCGGCACCTACGGCTCGGTGCCTCGCCTCATGCCCGGACAGGGTTGCATCGTCGCCGCCGGCGCCATCGGCTACCCGGCCGAATATCAGGGCGTCAGCTCCGAGATGCGAGCGACGATCGGACTCAGCGCCACAATGACGATCAGCTGCACCTATGACCACCGCGTCATTCAGGGTGCGGAATCCGGCATGTTTCTGGCGAAGATACAAGAGTTGTTGAACGGCAGCGACGAGTTCTACGGCGAGATTTTCGCCAGCCTCCGCATGCCGCATCATCCGCTCGAATGGGAAGGCGATCGCGCTTTGGCGATTCCCGGAGCTTCTGGTGTCAATACTCGGCACCGCGAGATTGCCAAAGAAGCGGCCGTGTTGCAGTTGATCAATGCTTACCGCGTGCGCGGCCACCTCATCGCCGACCTTGATCCGCTTGGCAAGGAGCCAGGCTACCACCCTGAACTCGATCCGAGCACCTACGGCCTTACGATTTGGGACCTGGACCGCGAATTCCTCACTGGATCGCTGGGCGCGCTCACCGGGGAAGCGGCGCCGAAACCCATCGCCACGCTACGCGAGATTCTCGAAACCCTCCGCCAGACCTACTGCGGCAAAATCGGCTGCGAGTACATGAATATCCAGACGCCGGAGCAGAAGCGCTGGCTGCAGCAGCGGATGGAACCCCTTGCGAATGCCTGGCCGATTGGGCCCGAACATCGCGTGCGGATTCTGGAGCGCATCCTTTATAGCGAGATTTTCGAGAGCTTCCTGCAAACCCGCTTTCTCGGCCAAAAGCGCTTTTCGCTCGAAGGCGCCGAGACAGCCATTGCCATTCTCGATGAGCTGCTCGAACGCGCGGGCGAGAACAACGTGCACGAGGTTGTCATCGGGATGGCCCACCGTGGCCGCCTGAACGTCCTCGCTAACACCGTCGGTAAACCGCTCAGCCAGATCTTCTCCGAATTCGAAGGCAACCCCGATCCCAATTCCACGCAAGGCTCGGGCGATGTTAAGTACCACCTCGGCGCTACTGGAATTCATCGCTCAAGCGCGGGCAGGGAAGTCATCGTCAGTGTTGCTCCCAATCCGTCGCACTTGGAAGCTGTCGACCCGGTAGTAGAAGGCATTGTGCGGCCCAAACAGGACCGCCTCGGCGACACCGCGCGACAGCGCGTCATCCCCGTGCTCATCCATGGCGACGCGGCCTTCGCCGGCCAGGGTGTCGTCAGCGAAACGCTCAACCTCTCGCAGTTGGCCGGTTACAGCACCGGCGGCACGATTCATCTCATCATCAACAATCAAATCGGCTTCACTACTCGCCCCGACGAATCGCGTTCGTCACCTTACTGCACCGATGTGGCCCGCACCGTCCAGGCGCCGATTTTCCACGTGAACGGCGACGACCCCGAGGCCGCCATACGCGCGCTGCAGATCGCCTTCGACTTCCGCCAGCAGTTTTCCAAGGATGTCGTGGTCGACATGATT
>DASRHX010000352.1:0-3705 GCA_035650295.1 Bryobacteraceae bacterium
AGCCGGTTCCAGTTTGGATGAACCACCCTCCTGAACCACCGGCTTGGACGTTGGTTGTCCACGACGCGAAAGTACCGGTCTCGAATCCTCCGTTTGAGATCAATTCTGCGGCGTTCATCACCGGTAAGAAGCTCAGCGCGCCAAGCAGCACCGCCAGTACTGATAATCTGTTTTCATATTTTCCAACACGTATCAGCGCGATTGTCGTGAAATCGAGTTTTCGTTTCATGGATTCTCCTCCTCTTGTCTATCTGAAATCGATTCGCACATGCCGGACGTAGCTTACGCCGCCGTCCTTCACTCCCATCTCGCGGAACTCGAGCTGGAATTGCGTGCCGTCCTCCAGTAAGCCCCTGGCAACCACTTTCACTTTCCCGTTGCCTTCCCCCTGGGGCCTGTTCGCTCCAGGCTGGGTACTGTCTCAGCCAGCACTCGGCCGAAATGGATCGAACGGCGAGCGCCGGGCGAGGTCGCCGGATATAACGTCGCACTCAGTTCCCCCCGCCGGAACTAAGTGACACCGCCGCCCGCTACCCTCGTCCAGCGAGGAAACCGGGAAACTTCAATTGAGGGGTTCCAGCTTGATGCGGACCCCGCTCATTGTGCCAGTAGTGGCAACCGGCGGACTCAGCGGGTTGCCGGCTACGTCCAAAATGTCTGTCCGGTATGTGCCGCTGAACGAATTGCCGTCCGACGAGAGAGTCACTGTAGCCCGGACCTTGTACTTGCCGATGACGACGCCGCCAGGACCGAACGAGTTGCCAGTGAAGGTGGTCGCGAATTGGCCATTTCCTACGCGCGTCCAGACGCCATAGCCGGCGCCTTCCGACGCGTAGCACGACTCGACAAGCACAAGCCCGTCACGGGTGGCGATGGTCCCCGCCGAAGCGCAGAACGGGAACCCGCCGGGGAGCGTAATGGAGACCTCCCACGCTCCCTCGATAGTTTGCCCGGAGCTCGGATTCGGTTGAGCGGAGGCGGAGATTCCAAAGGCCAGAACCGCCGCAGCCGGCAGATAGCGAAGTGTGCGTCTGATATTCATGAGAGTGTTCCTTTCCGTGATGTTCGATTTACCGCCCTGCTACTCCGCGGCGACAGACTCATGATGCTTCAGACGGCCGTCCGATCTCCTTAGAAAAACCTTAGAAATCTCTTTATAATGAATTCTCCGAGCGTCCGATGGAAAGGCAAGCCGAGCACTACTATGCGTTCGGTCCGTTCAGGCTCGAGCCAGAACAGGGCCGCTTGTCGCGCGACGGCCTGGTGGCGCCCCTGCCCCCCAAGACGTTCGCGCTGCTTCTGGCGCTGGTGCGCAACCACGGGCGATTAGTGGATAAGGAAGCGTTGATGCAGGAATTGTGGCCGGACGCGTTCGTCGAAGAGGCCAATCTCACGTTCCACGTCTCGGTGTTGCGCAAGACGCTGGGAGAGAGCGCGTCGCAGGGAGGCGGCTACATCGAAACTGTGCCGAAGTGCGGATACCGTTTTCGGACTGCGGTGAAAGAGGTCCGGGAAAAAAGGGACATCAAAAGCGTCGTGGTGCTGCCTTTCTCGAGCGCGGGCTCGCCAGGAAGCGACTACTTCGCCGATGGCATGCACGAGGCGTTGATTTCGGAGCTGGCTCAGATTCGCGGCTTGCGTGTCATTTCGCGAACGTCATCCCAGCATTACGGGACTGCGGGGCGGCCACTGCCGGAACTCGCCCGCTCGCTTCATGTCGATGTCGCCGTGGAGGGATGCGTCTTTCTCGAAGGAGACCGCGCGCGCATCGACATCCGCCTGGTGGACGCGCGGGAGGACCGCCACCTTTGGGCCCACAGCTATGAGCGGAACCTTCGCGATTTGCTGTCATTGCAGCGTGAGCTTGCCGGTACCATCGTCAGGCAGATCCAGGTGAGACTGACGAAGCGCGAGGAGGAGCGGCTTGGACAGGCTCATCCCGTTCACCCGGAGGCGCTGACTGCCTGCTTAAGAGGCCGCTACTACTGGGATCACTTCACCGAAACGAGCATGCAGCAGGCGATGGCATTGTTCCAGCAGGCGATCCAGATCGATCCGGGATACCCCCAGGCCTGGGCGGGATTATCGGGCTGTCACTCCGCCATGGCTGTGCAGTCCATGGTGGGACCGCGGGACGCAGCTATAAAAGCGCGCCAGGCTGCCCAACGAGCCATTGAACTGGACCCGCTGCTGCCGGACGCCCACCTCACCGTAGCCGCTACCAGGCTGTTCTTCGACAGGGACTGGCTTGGCGCCGAGCGCGCGATCGCCACTGCCATCGACCTCAGTCCAAGCTTTTCTCAGGCACATAGTCTCTTCACGCACTATGCACTGGCTCGAGGATGGGGCGAGCACGCGATCGCGTCCGCAACGAGAGCGTTGGAACTGGATCCGATGTCGGCGGCGAACAATAACGATCTCGGATGGGCGTATCTCTTGAGCGGGGATTATGACAAGGCGCGCGAGCAACTCTCGAACACGTTGAACATGGATTTCAATTTTCCTTTTGCGGGCATGTATCTGGCTCAAGTTGATCTCCATGAGCAGCGGTTCGATGAGGCGATTGCGGAGTTGGAAAAGATACTGCCTGGCGGCGTCGGCCCAGCGCCGATGATTTCCATGCTCGGCCATGCCCAGGGCGCCGCCGGTAACATTTCTGCCGCTCAGCAGTCGCTCGACAGGCTGGTCGAACTATCGAAGGTCTCTTATGTCTCTCCTTACGATCGCGCGGTCGTGTATGCCGGAATGAAGGATGCGGGCGGGGCCTTGGACTGTCTGGAACAAGCGCTCGACGACGGGTCGCCTCGCGTGATCTGGCTGAAGATGGAGCCTGCTTTCCAGACGCTGTGTACGCATCCCCGTTTTCAGGCCCTGATCCGACGGCTGGGTTTCGAGAAGTGAATTGGCGTCTCGCAACAAAATTTCAGCGGCCTTGGTGGGGGGCCAACGTTTCGGCTCCCGGACACTCCTCGTCGTTCTTCACGCACTCTGCTGCCGACGAATTTGCCGCTGTTTTCGCGCTTCCGCCCGAAGAGTCCCATTACCGGAATGTGGCTCGCACCATAGAGCAGTCGCTGAGCCAGTCATCCGGCCCCGATGTGGTGCCCGAGACCTCCTGTGGCGCGAGGCCGGCCAATAACCGCTCACACGGCAGAGAGCGGCTTAGCGCGCGAATTTTGCCCTGGACATCTATATCCACACTGGATATACTCATAGTGTGAGTATTCGCGAAATTGAGATAGAAGATCTCTTGCCGTTGCCGGAAGCGACGTTCCACATTTTGATGGCGGTGGCCGAAGACGATCGGCACGGGTACGCCATCATTCACGAGGTCGCCACACGCACGGATGGCATGCTCAAGCTGAGTCCCGGCACCTTGTACCGCTCGATCCAGCGGATGCTGGAGCAGGGGCTGATCCACGAGACGGCAGAGCGGCCCGCGCCGGAACTGGATGATGAGCGGCGACGATACTATCGCATCACTTCCTTTGGCAGAGCCGTGGCCAGGGCGGAGGCCCGGAGGCTCGCCCAATTGGTGAAACTGGCTCGCGAGAGTGGCTTCGCGCCAGGGAGAGCGTGATGTACCGGCTGCTGCTACTCTTGTATCCGAATTCTTTCCGTGCGGAATATGGCGAGGAAATGTACCGGGATTTTGCACGCAAACGTCAACAGGCTTCCGGATTCTTCGCGCTCGCCGTCCTGTGG
>DASRHX010000353.1:0-13608 GCA_035650295.1 Bryobacteraceae bacterium
CGAGGATCGAGAATGGCCGGGTGGCACAAGCAGCCGCACGGGTAGTCAAGCCCGAAGAATTCCACGTAGTGCTCGACGGGCGGACTCTCACCGAGGGAGTATTCTACGCGGGCGTCACTCCCGGATTCGGCGGCTTGTACCAGGTGAACTTGAGGTTGCCTGACTGGGTCGGGCCGAATCCCGAGGTGCGTATTTACTGCGGCGACGCTTCCAGCCCAACAGGTGTGCGCATCCCGGTGGCAACCAGGCAAGCAGATCCCGCGTCCCCACAGTAGAATCAAAGCGAGGTGTCTATGCGGGCCCGCGTCCTCACGCTGCTACTGGTTTCGTCTGTTCTTACGGCTCAAGAGCCTGTCGAATCTCAAACAAGCCGGCCTTCCGTGCTCGTCGAGCGAGGAACGCGCATCCCCCTTAGTCTCATCAACAGCATCAGCACGAAACAAGCCGCCGAAGGCGACCGCGTGTATCTGGAGAGCGTATTTCCCATTCTGGTGAATGGACGCATCGCGATTCCTCCCGGAAGTTACGTCATGGGAACGGTAACCCAGGTGAAGCGGCCCGGGCGCGTGAAAGGCCGAGGCGAATTGTTTGTCCGGTTCGATTCCCTCACGCTGCCCAACGGCGTCACACGCGACTTCCGCGGACGAATTGAGACCCTCGACGGCCGCTCGACCGAGCGGTTGGACAAAGCCGAGGGCAAGATCGAGAGCGATTCCAATAAAGGCAACGACGCACGAACGGTGGGCGAAGCGACCGCCGCCGGAACCAGCATTGGAGCGATCGCTGGTGCCGCTTCCAGCCGCACGGGTATGGGTATTGGCATCGGCGCCGCCGCTGGGGCGACAGCGGGATTGCTGGGTGTCCTCTTAACACGCGGCCCCGATGCAGTCCTGGCCAAAGGCACGACGCTAGAGATGGTGCTTGATCGCGAGCTTCTATTTACCTTGGAAGAGACTGATTTCGGCGGCTCGCAAATGCGGCGGCCGACGTCCGAAGGGTCTGGGCCTTTGCAGCCGCAAGAGCGGAAGGGCCTGCCTTTGCCGGGTTATGGCGGAGTGCGTCGGCAATCTCCGTAAACATGGGTCAAAAAATCGGTAGCTCCCCTAATCACCTATGCCCTTGTGACCGATAGTGTGATCGTAAGGGGAATCGCTGAGCCACTGTCGTAAGGCGGTACCAAAGTGATTTCCGCGAGGCTTCGAGTGGTTTCCGGGATGGAAAACCTATCCTTCCCTTACCCAGGGGCCGATTAGAATTGAGACCTGTGATGGAATTTGGAACGCTGCAGATTCAAATCTTTGTGAGCCTGGTAGTGGTACTCGGAACGGCGTTTGTGGCGTTTCTGTGCGACTTCCTAAAGGGCAATAACGAGCAGTTGCGGGAACGCAACATTGAAATGCGCGTGCGACAGGATGAGCGTGAGCGGTTGGGGCTTTCGCAGCCAGGGTACCTCTTAAAAGGAATTGAGGCTTTGCTCCGAAATACCCCGGGCCTTCGCGTCGGGACCACGGAAGAAACTGCCCCCACGGCTGCGACAGCGGCATCGGAAACGCAAACGGCGCCCACGTGGGAACAGCCGATCGTGGCTCCTGCGGGGAAAGGGTCGGCTTGGGCTACCAAGGAGGAACTCGAAAAGCTGGCCGAGCGCGCCGCCCGGATCCGGGAACGGCACGAAGCGCGGAAAGCCGCTGACGATTTCACGGAGGAAGAACCGGCGGTTCTAGCTCTGGTCTCAGAAATGCCATTTGCAGCTGTCGCCGAGGGCAGAGTCGTCGCCAGCGAGGTCGTGTCCGAAGAAGTGCCCGCGGTCGCCGAGGCCGCCGATGCAGTGGCCGAACCCATTGCGGAAGCGCCACAGGAAACACCTCCCCCTTTGGTGGAGGAAGCCGGCGCACCAGCCTCCGCGGAAGCGGAGGCTACACCTGTTATTGAGACAGTCGCAGAAGTGGAGCCGGACGAACGCGACGAACCGGCGAGCCACATCCAACTACAGCCGCTGGCGATTGCAGAGATTCGTTCCTTTGATCCTGCGCCCACCGGGTTAGCGGCGCCAGCCGAGGAACCTTCAGCCATTGCGCCGGGTCCTGATTTGGTCATGAAGCCAATGAGCACGGCGACCATCATCCCGTCCGAGCCCGGAGAGTTGCTGGCCAAAGAGAAATCGCAACCTGCGGCGGGAGAGTTCGAATCCGAGCTTATGCGCGTGCGGGTTGTGCCCGTCGGCCAGAGTGTACCGGCAGTCGAGGAGCTTCCCGAGGTCATCACGGAGGTCGCGCCGGAACCGGTTTCGGAGATGCCTGTCGAGGTCAGGGCGTACGAGCCGGCAACGCCAGTGGAGGGAGTAATAGGGAGCGAACTCGAACCGCTGGATTTGGAAATGGTTGTAGCCCGGGTGTCGGACATGGAAAATGGCGCCGACATCAACTCCCTGCATGAGTCTTTGGTGATCGAAGAAGCAGGGTTACCTCCGGGTCTGCACCCGGCCGAAGTCTTACGGCGGCAGATCAAAGAGAACGCCCCGTTCCAAGGCGTCGCGGTCTCCATCGGAATCAACGACTACGAGGCGCTGAGACAGAAATTGGACACGCCTGATGGAGCTGATTCCCTACCCTCAATCGAGAAGATGATTCGAGGCATGTTGAAAGAACCCGATTTTGCCTGCCGGTTCCAGGACGACGAATACATCCTGTTGTTTCCCGGTGAGGCGGATTCGGCCGCGCAGCGGCGCCTGTTCCAAATCTCGGAAAAGTTGTGGGACTTCCAACTGCGCTCGCTGGGGCACCACTCCATCATGTTCAGTTGGGGCGGGCTGGAAGTGAAGCGAGACAGCCTCTCCGACGCTGTTTCCGCGGCGCGCGAGCGGATGTTCCAGACCAAACGCAACCGTACCGGCGCCATTGAAATGCGCAAGCGCGTCGTCAACGGCTAACCGACTAGGGACCGCTCCGCGCCTGCCGCTGCGGGTTGCGAGCCTCCAGTGCCAGCCTGAGCCAGGTCGGAACCTTGGACATCACAGTGGCGAACACGCGATAGACCAGGCCGGGAATCACCAGCCACTTGCGGCGGTCGAGCCCGCGTAGCGATTCTTGCACCACGTCTTCGGCCCGCATCCATAGCCACGAGGCGATACTCTTCCGGTCCACGCCTAGCACATCGTGGAATTCGGAGTAGGTGAAACCGGGGCATAATGCCTGTATCTGCACTGCGGTCCCCATTTCTCTTAATTCCAAGTGGAGTCCCTCGGTGAATACGGTCATCCAGCTTTTCGTTGCGCAATAACTGGTGTTGAACGAACTTCGGGCGAACGCGGCCACTGAAGCCACATTGATCACCGCTCCTCGGCCTCGCGGGATGAGCGCATTCAGTGCAGCGTGAGTTAAGCGCACCGTTGCCATCACGTGAAGCCGGTGCATGCGTTCCTGTTCATCGACAGTACAAGAATGAAAGTAGCCGCGCGTCCCGAATCCGGCGTTATTCACTAGCAGCGAAAGATCCGGCAGACTCGCGAGCATATCCACCGCTCGGGCCAACCCATCCTCTTCCGCTAGGTCGGCGGCAAGCCACTCGGCCGTCACATTGTGTTGCCCACGTAACTCGCGTGCGAGTGCCTCTAGCCGCTCCACGCGGCGGGCGATCAGTACCAGCGAATAACCGCGCGCTGCCAGTGCGCGTGCGAAAGCTTCGCCAATTCCACTTGACGCTCCGGTGATGACGGCGGTGCTCACCCTAGCAGTGTAGCGACTAGAGCGCGATAAGCCCGAGGTGCCCTGCATGGTGCCGGCAGTGCCACGAGTAAAGTGCCAGTGTATGGTCGAGGCGTACCTCACCCATCTCGGGGTGAAAGAAGGTGCGGGCAAAATCCGCCTCGTTCAGCGCCCTAAGCATCACAACCCATCGCGCGTGGAGTCCGTCGAGAATGGCAAGTGACGGCGCGGGCTCCATCGTCCGTGAGTCGGCCAGCAATGCCCACGCGGCCTCGTCATACGGTTTGATTGTTGGGTTGTCCTCTGTGAGTGCGAGCCGAAACCTCACGAAACTGTTCATGTGGCTATCGGCAAGGTGGTGCACCACGAGTCGCGCCGTCCAACCACCTGGCCGATAAGGCAGATCCAGCCCGCCCGGTCCCAATCGTTCCAGATGCAGCTGGACCGTGGCAGGCAAGCTCGCCAAATCGGAGATCCATTGCTCTCGATCCTCGGCCGTCACCTTGACAGGCTTTTCAAATTTTCCAATGGGATAGCGGAGATCCATGGAACAATTCTCGCCTCTCTGACCGATTTCGGGAACACGGCTGGGGATAGGAGCGTAGATCACACCGTAAGGAGGTACTATGCCCTTCGTGTACCCAAGCTCCGGCTCCATTCGCACCGGAATGGGGCGGCCCCTCGTCGTGGCGCTCTTCGTTGCAAGTTGTCTACTATCGATCGTTTCTTTCTACACAACGCAGCAGGGAATGGCACTGTATTTGTCGCCGTGGATTGCAACGATGGCAGCCCTCGGTGTGCAAGCTTCGCTGGTGTTGGTCGCTTGGCTGGTGGGATTCCAGCGCACCGGCCGGACGCTCCTCGTTGTCGTTTACGTCATTACCGCGGTAGTGTCGGTGGCCTTCTCTTATGTCAGCCTCTACAACTGGTTCTCCGCTCGTGAGCGTCCCGCCCTCGTGCAGCGAGCCCTCTACGACGAGTTGAATGGAATCGCCGCCAAGACTGGTCAGCGAATGGGAGAAGCGGCCAGCAAAGCGCAGCACCTTGTGGTCGCGCTTGAGGAGATGACCGAAGCGGAAAAACTCCACGGACACATCTCGCGGGCGCCCGACGCGGATCCCGCCCTGAATGCCATTCGCGAAAGCGTGGCGCGCGAGGCACAGGCGCTCGGCCCCGCATATCGTGAAGGCTCCGGCACTGGCGCCCGGTATTCCGCATTCGACCGCCACACGAAGCTGATGCGCCACACGCTTGCCGAACTCCAGTCTGGTCAGCGAGCGGTGCTCGCATGGCAGGCTGCGGCCCGTCCCGATCAGCCGAGCGAGCAACAATTGCGGCAGTTCCACACGATGTACGATCCCCTGCCTTGGTCGGCCACGGATCAACTGCTGGGCGTCAACGCCGCCGGACGACCTTCTCCACCTAGCCTCGCCAGCAATGTTGATAAGACGGGCAGCGGCCAGGAGGATTTGATGCAGTCCTTCCAGGAACTGTTCACGGCGCCGGCCAGCCGCCACTTGTTTTCACTCGCCCTGGCTGCTTTCATCGACATCATCGTCTTCCTGCTTGCCTTCTCGAGCGCACCGTACTTCTACGGCAACGTCGAGGAGCGCTTATGCGCGGCGGGCGCCGCATTGGACGCAAATGAGGAACAGGTCTTCGTGCGTGAGCTGCTGCGCAAGATGCGTCCGAGTGGGCAGGGTTTGGCGCGGATCGACTCCTCCGCGCTTACCCCCGGCGAACAGCAATACTGTCTGGCAATGACGCAACGCGGACAAGCGGTTTTGGAAGAAAGCGAACAAGGGGTCATGTACCTCTTCGATCGCGAGGTGCACGAGCGGCTGATGGAGTCGCTCGCACAACGTGGCCTCCCGTTGCGGGCGGCCAGCCGCAGCGCGGCCACCGGTTGAGGCCGTGGGGCTACGGCGCGTTCGGGTCGACCACCAATTCGTTCACAACCTTCTTGACGCCCTTCACCTTGCCCGCGATCTTTTCGGCCTTGGACTTGGCTTTGCCCGTCCGGATCTTGCCCAAGAGCGTGACGATTCCATCATGCACTTTTACCTCGATGGCGCCGCCGTTCACCTCAAAGTCCTGCGCCAACTTGATTCGGACCTGATCGTAGAGCCGGTCGTCGGAGGGTGTGCCTTGCGCCAAAAGCATTACAGCCAGCAAGCAGCAACAGAGAATGATGCGAAGCCAGTTCATGATTCGATTCCTGAACTTATTTTCTGCGATTCCAACTCTCGAAGGAAGTCGGCGCGCGACCGCCACTCCCGCTTCACTTTAACAAACAGCTCCAAAAATACCTTTTTGCGCAGCCGATCCTCGATCTGTTTGCGGGCGGCGGTGCCAATCGCCTTCAGCATCGCTCCGCCCTTTCCGATCACGATCGGTTTTTGGCCCTCGCGCTCGACGTGGATGGCGGCAACGATGTGCGCGCGTCCAGGCGACTCGTCCCATTTCTCGATCAGGACGGCCACCGCATGCGGCACCTCCTGGCCTGTGGCCAGGAGAACCTGTTCGCGCACCAACTCAGCCGCGAGAAAGCGCATCGGCTGATCGGTGAGGTAGTCGGGCGGGTAGTATTGCGGCCCCGTGGGCATCCGCTTGAGAATCTCCATGAGCAACTGGTCGACTCCCTCGCCGGTCGCCGCTGAAACCGGCACGAACGCCTCGAACGGATAAGCCTTCCCATAGGCGTCGAGCAGAGGAATGAGATCGGCCTTTTTCCGCAACAGATCGATCTTGTTCAAAACAACGATGGCAGGAATTGATTCCTCAGAGAGCAGCTTCAAATGTTCGCCGCCGCTTTCCTCAAAGGGCAGCGAAGCATCGGCGAGCCAAATCAGCAGGTCCTGCTCCCGCGTGGAGGCCCGAACCGTTTCCATCATCTTCTGGTTCAAAAGGTTGCGCGGTTCATGAACTCCGGGAGTATCGAGAAATACAATTTGAGCGTGCGGTAGCGTAAGAACCGCTTGAATCGCGTCGCGCGTTGTTTGCGGTTTGTCCGCGACGATGGCCAGCTTCGATCCGGCCAGCCGGTTGAGCAAAGTCGATTTACCCGCATTGGGACGTCCGAGGATGGTCACGAAGCCGGATACGTGCTTAGGCCTGCGTTGTCTGGCCACTTTCAGACTCCTCTGCACTGGATTCGGTTTCGGGAGTCGCCGGCTCGGCGCGGCGCAGGCGAACCTGTGACACGCGGCGCTCGTCAGATGCCAACACATCAATGATCAACCCGTCGCGTTCGATCCGCTCGTTCACTTTAGGCACGTGTCCCAGCCATTCGGTGATCAGCCCGCCGATCGTGGTCGACTCGGTGGCGCCGGGCGGGCGAAAATCGAGCAGGTCGGCAAGACGGTCGAGATCGAGATTGCCGCTCATGACGAATCCTTCAACAGCGTCGCCGGTTACGTCGAGATCCGGCTCATACTCGTCGCGAATTTCGCCCAGGATCTCCTCGACCAGATCCTCCATCGTCACCAGGCCGGCCGTGTTTCCATATTCGTCGATCACCATGACCATGTGCGAGCCATCCTCCTGCATCTCGCGCAACAGGCTGCCGATGAGTTTTGTCTCGGGCACGAAGCCGATCTTACGCATTACCTCGCGCACCTGGCGATGGGCGCGCGCCTCATGATCCACTTCAAAGACGTCGCGAACGTGGACAAACCCAGTCACTTGATCAATGGACGACTCATAAACCGGAATTCGCGAATATTGCTCCCGGATGATTAGTTGGCGCAGGTCCTCAATCGTCGAAGACACCTCGATGGCGACGATGTTCGGCCGCGGCGTCATGACGGCACGCACGGTCTTATCGCCGAACTCCACGACGCTCTGAATCAGCTTCCGGTCTTCTTCCTCGATGATGCCCTCTTCTTTTCCTGCCTCGATGAGGGCTTCAATCTCGCCCGACGGAGTTGCGCTTTCTTCCTTCGTCTCCTCGGGTACATTCAATTCCGCGAGAGACTGCAGAAACGTCAACGTTCCTACAAGCGGCCGCGTTACGGTGGCGAACAGCGCCAGAAGAGGAGCGGCGGGAATCAGCCATCTGCCCGAAGTCTTGATGAGCGCAAGGTGGGGCAGAATGTGTGCGAAAAGCACCATGAGCAACCAGCTAATCGCACCTGCCTCACCAACAGCGCGCCATAGCAGCGGCCGGCCGCTTGTGGTGAACATCAGAATGCAGAATCCGATGAAGAGCAGCAACGTGTGTTTGACGATCGAGAAGATCAGCGCGCCCTGCTCCAACTTGAGGCCGAGCCTCGGTTCGAGCTCGCTGCGGAACCAGGACAATGCTTCCGAATCCCTCGAACGCAGGCGCATGCCGGAGGTGTAGAGCAATTGAACAAACGACACCGGAACCAGAACGATGCAGAAGACAAAGATCAGGACGAGTGCGGCGGCGGTCATGCAACACGACGCTTTCGGCCACGGCCCGCGCGCTCAATTAGCCCATTGGGCAATCCAAGACGGCGGCGCCATCTCAATTCGGCACGCCGCATCTGGCCCTTGTCCGACTCGTGATCCATGCCCATCAGGTGAAGCACGCCATGCAACATGAGAATGGCGATTTCTTCTTCAAGGGTATGGCCGTTCTCGGCCGCCTGGAACCGTGCCCGCCCGCAACTGATGGCAAGCTCACCCAGCGGCGGCGCGGGCATTGCCTGCTTCAGCGCGCCAGGCAAATGCGAAGCTGGGAACGAGAGTACATCCGTCGGTTCATCCTTGCCCCGCCAAGTCCGATTCAATTCGCGCAACTTCTCGTCATTCGTGAGCAGGCAGGTAAAATCACGTCCGCCGGCAACTTCCTGCATCAGGCGAAGTGCGTAGAGCTTCAACGATGTGCGCTGGAGGCGCGCCGGCACGTATTCGAATACGAGTAGACTCGCGGGGTCGGACATTCGATCAATGCGTGGCGGGCGCTTCGGAGCCCACGGGACTGGGTTCCGCCGCTGGAGCCGTGCTCAGCACCGGAGGTTCCGACCAGCGGAGTGCCATTTGGCGGTTCAATCCGTTCGCCTCCTGATGGCGGTCGTAGGCACGGATAATTTTTTGCACAAGCGTGTGCCGCACAACGTCCCGTTCATCGAACATGACGAAACTGATCTCTTCGATGCCGCGCAACACTTCCATCGCATCGATTAGCCCGGAACCGCGTCCGGCCGGAAGATCGATCTGTGTGATGTCGCCAGTGATCACCATCTTTGAGTTGAAGCCCTGGCGCGTAAGCACCATCTTCATCTGCTCGGGCGTGGAGTTCTGCGCTTCGTCCAAGATAATGAAGCTGTCGTTGAGCGTGCGTCCGCGCATGAACGCGATGGGAGCCACTTCAATCACGTTGCGTTCGAGAAACTTCTCTACCTTGTCCGCATCGAGCATCTCAAATAGTGCGTCGTAAAGCGGCCGCAGATAGGGATCGATCTTTTCCTGTAGGGTCCCTGGAAGGAACCCCAGTTTCTCCCCAGCCTCCACGGCGGGACGCGTGAGAATGATGCGGCTGACCTGTTTGCTCAACAGTGCGTTCACCCCCATGGCAACGGCCAAATAAGTCTTCCCTGTTCCCGCGGGGCCGATGCCGAATGCCAAGTCATGCTTTTCAATCGCATCGAGGTAGATGCGCTGATTTATGGTTTTCGGCGTCACCACCTTTTTCCCAAAGGTTCGCTGGCGGCCACTCTCAATCAACGCCCGCAGCGATATGGATTGGTCCGAAGTCACCACGCGCAGGTAGCTGTTCAGATCGCCGTTTTGGAAGATGTGGCCATCCTCAACAAGGCCAACATACTCGTTCAGAATTTTGCGCGCCCGTTCGACGTCGGCAGCCTCGCCATCGAGTTCCAGCGAGTCTTCTTTCAGACGCGTCGTGATGTGGAGATTGTTCTCCAGCAACCGGATGTTCTCGTCTTTGGTCCCGAACAAGGATTCAATGCCGCGGTTTATGCGTACGCTGGTTTTCATGCGAGAGGTAAAATCTCTACTCCACAACTCGAATAATTCTCTGGGGGTATTGCAGGAAAGGCCGGGATACACGACACGCTGGCGCGTGCGGGTGTACTGAGCATCTATAGCCGAGTATACCAGAAGCGCCCATGCCGTCAACCGCAAACAGGCGCCGCTTTGATGAACAGTTTGTGACGAATTTCCAGCGATTCCGGTGGCTATTCGGCAGTAACGTTCACCGCCGAATAGGCATACTCGGGAATTTGGGAAGCCCTTGGGCCGTTTGCTAAGCTAGGAATTCCTGAGCTTGAGTCAGCGCGTAAAGGTTAAACAACCGGCTTGACAGTCGATACCCAACAGGTCACCTTCGATTCTCTTATCTTGGATAGCGGCGCGACGCTAACGCCCGTGGAGGTCGCCTATGAGACGTATGGCCAGCTCAATGAGCGGCGTTCGAACGCGATTCTCATCCTGCATGCCTTCTCGGGTGACGCGCACGCGGCTGGTGTGAGCCGCGAGGGCGGACAGACCGGCTGGTGGGACAACATGATCGGCCCCGGCAAAGGGTTCGACACAAACAAATACTTTGTGATTTGTTCGAACGTGCTGGGCGGCTGCCGGGGCACCACGGGCCCCGCTTCGATCAATCCCGCAACTGGCCATGCTTTCGGGGGCAGTTTTCCCGGCATCACGATCGCCGATATGGTACGCCTCCAAAAGAAGCTCGTCGACCATCTCGGCATCGCGAAGCTGCTCGCCGTCGCCGGTGGATCGATGGGCGGCATGCAGGCGCTGCAATGGTCTGTCAGCTATCCCGACGCAGTCGCCGCCGTGCTGCCGATCGCCTCGACCGCACGGCATAGTGCGATGCAGATTGCGTTCAATGAAGTCGGGCGCCAAGCGATCATGGCCGATCTCGACTGGCAAGGTGGGAACTTCTACGGAAAGACTTTGCCCGCACGCGGCCTCGCCGTCGCGCGCATGGTCGGCCACATCACTTATATGAGTGACGAGTCGATGCGGCAGAAATTCGGCCGCCGCTTCCGCGACAGGGATGGCCCGGGTTCCGACTTTACCGCGGATTTCGAAGTCGAGAGTTACCTGCGCTACCGCGGCAGCCAGTTCGTCACGCGCTTCGACGCGAACTCGTACTTGTACATTACGAAGGCCATGGATTACTTCGATCTCGCGGGAGGGAAACCGTCGCTCGCCGCGGCATTGGAGCCGGCGAAGGCACGCTTCCTGGTCATCAGCTTTACGTCTGACTGGCTGTACCCGAGCTATCAATCGTTGGAAATCGTCAGCGCTTTGCGGGGGCGCAATCAGGATGTCGCCTACTGCGAACTGCCTTCCAACTATGGACATGACGCTTTCCTTGTCGAGGTCGGCGAACAGACGGACCTTGTGCAGGGCTTCCTCGACTCAACCTTTCGTGAGGTGAGCCGGTCATGACGGCTCGCACCAAACCGGCCCCGCTCGTCCACGACATTCTCGGCCGCAGCGATTACGCGATTATCAGCCAAATCGTGGAGCCGCGATCGAGGGTTCTTGATCTCGGTTGTGGCGAAGGCGAGCTTCTTGCATGGCTCGTGGAAAACAAACAAGTGCAGGCACGCGGCGTGGAGCTCAATGGCGCGCGTGTGCAAAGGGCCATCGCGCGCGGCGTAAGCGTTTATCAGGGAGACATCGAGCAAGGGCTCACTGACTACCCCGATTCGGCCTTCGACTACGTGATCCTCAGCCAGACACTGCAGGAGACGATGCGGCCGCTCACCGTGCTGCGTGAAATGCTGCGCGTGGGCCGCCGTGGAATCGTGGCGTTTCCTAATTTCGGCCACTGGCGAGTGCGTTGGTCACACTTAGTTAGTGGTAGTGCTCCGCGAACGCCCGTGTTCCCGCACTCGTGGTATGACTCGCCGAACATCCACTTTCTCACCGTGCAGGACTTCATCGATCTTGCGGCAAATGAGAATTGGACTATCGAACGGAATATTTATCTGGCGGGACACCGCGCGGTCTCAACGTTCCCCAACCTGACGGCCGAGACCGCTGTGTTTCTGTTCCGGAAGTGACTGAGGCCCTAGTGCACCATGAGAGGCACCGTTGCGACGGCGTCGTCCCAGGCAACTTTCAGCATCTTGTCGTCGCCCTTGCCTTCGATCGTGATCGTGAGCTGCTCAACCGGTGATGAAGCCTTGGTGAGTTTCATAGCCGTACGGCCGTAATCTTGATCTTTGTTGTAAACAGTGCCCCACTGGCCTGTCTGCTTGCTGATGACGAGTGTCCATTCCTTGGGGCCGGGAACGGCGTACAAAGTATACTTGCCCGCAACTACGTGCAACGGCCCGATCATCAGATCGGCTGTGGTTTCCAACGTCGTGGCCTCGTCCGCGCCGAGGCGCCAAACCTGGCCATGGGCGATCGTCTTACCAAAAATCTCCCGGTTCTTCTTCAGCGGGCGCCCATAAGTAATGCTGACGGTCTTGCCATCCATCTTGTAAGTCGTGGTGACATGCGGCGAACCGCCTTTGCCGGGATGCACCTGCTTGGTTTCCTGACCCGTGAGAAGGCCTGCTACGGCGAAGGCCAGCAGAGAGAGTCCGGCGAGCGAATGGCTGAGTTTTTTCATCGTGAATGATTCCTCACTGAGATTGTAGCGGACTGCGGCCCTTCGATTGCGCGGGCGGCGCAATGCCCAACAAGTCCGCCGCAAGTGGGGCAATATCGATCGCGCGGAGATGGGGCGCGTGATCGGCAATCTTCAGACGTGGGCCTGCTCCGATGAAAATCGAGCGCATGTCCTCGCGCAACGGATAACCGCCGTGTTGGCCGGCGGGTTGAAGCAACGCTTCCACAACAGGCCCATTGAATGTCGCATTCAAATAGTAGCCGGGCGCGGGGTCGAGGCACAGGTCGGCGCCCGCTTCACCATCAAAACCAAACGCTGCCTTCTGCGCCAGCGTGGAATAAAACCCCTGAATGACAGCTTGGCCGGTTTGTGGGTCTCGAACATCACCGAGAACACGCACTGCCGTTCTCAGAATCGAGTCGCGGTCTCCCAGAGGAACGATCCCGCCCTTCCAGTCGCGGGTGTTCACAAGCAGGCAATTGTAGAGGCCGGAGAGTTTCGAGAGATGGGTATCTATCTGACCCTTTGCCGTGCGGGCAACAAGACCCGCCCGCTCCAACGGTAGGTAGAACCTCACATGTTTCTGCACGGCGCCCATTCCGTGATCGCTGACGAAGATTACCGAGTCGCCCTTCGACGTGGCGTTTATGATGGATTTGAGCGCCTGATCGAGCGCCACATGAATCCAACGACGGGCGAACGCGATTCGTTCGTTGCTTGCGGAGAGTCCTAGCCAAGCGTGCTCGGAGTGATCCGGGTAACTAAAATAACCAAGCTGCAAGCGTGGATCTACGTTGCGCCACACCCATTCCTGTAGCCGCCCCTGCTGGCGGATGACCAATTCGTCAAGCTCCAGCGTACGGCGAAGACTTGTATCGTCCAGCGGCGAACCAAGCGCAGTGCCATTGTCGATCACGCCGCCGGCGTCGGCAAGAATTCGCTGCTGAATCCTCCCCTGTTCTCTATCGAAAATCGCGAGTTCGCGCACCGCTGTGCGAAGCAGCGTAAACGAACTGCCATCGACACCGAGATCGAACAGGCGGAAGTACACGACCGCCGGCACGGGTTCCCGCAGCAGAAGGCCATCGCTAAAGTGGCGCGCAAGCGGCCGGCCACTGGGTGGCGCGTCCTCGAGCGGCGCGGCCCGAGCGCGCACGTGTGGGCCTCCACGTTCAGCGGAAATTTCCATGTGATCATAGATGCCGCTTCGCGAAGCTCCTACCGAAGCGTGAAAGGTGAGCTCGTCTTCTTGCCACGTAAAGCAGCGGCGCGGTTTGCCGCACGCCGTCTCCCGCATATCCTTCTCGGTAACGAGCCGGTTTCCAG
>DASRHX010000354.1:0-4203 GCA_035650295.1 Bryobacteraceae bacterium
CGACACCCTGGTCCCGTTTCGCATGTCCGAACTCATGCTCGACAAGATGAAAAAAGCTGGCGTCGATGTGAAATTGATCCGGCTGCCAGGCGGAGGCCACGGTTTTGCCATGGAGAGGGCCAAGCATCCAGAATGGCCGGACTTTTTGGCTGAGTCTGTGCGTTGGATGGATCAGCATTTGAGGGCTCCAGTTCCGAAGTGACGAATCTTCATTCCACTCGGCCGTGATGATAGGTATGCAGTTCGACCGGGGGGCCCTGTTCGGCTGGATTGACAACGATCCGAAAGTCATCGGTGTGGTGAGTATGGCTCGACTAGTCTCCTGGGCCCGAAGCAACTGGCCGTGAGGGACTGAGACGTGGCCGTTCCGCAACACCCTCGCCTTATGATTTAGAAGATGCGCGCCGCGCTGGGATTCCGTGCCCACTCGGGCTGGGCCGCCATGGTCGCGGTCACTGGCACCTTCCGCGCGCCTCATGTCCTCGAACGCCGCCGCATCGTGATTGCCGATCCCGAACTCCCCGGCTCGAAGCAGCCCTACCATTACGCCGCCGAACTCCCCTTTCCCCGGGCACAAGCCCTCATTGCCAAGGCAATGGAATCGTCGCGCGCGCTGGCCCTTGAGGCGCTCTCCGCCATACTCGCCACTCTTCGATCGCAAGGCCGGGAAGTCGGCGCTTGCGGAGTTCTCGTCGGCTCCGGCAAACCGCTCCCACCGCTCGAAGGAATCCTCGCCTCGCACGCGCTTATCCACACCGCCGAAGGCGCGATGTTCCGCGACGTCCTCGTTTGGGCCGCGCGCGAATCGCGCCTTCAAGTCACGACCATCCGCGAAAAGGAACTGGACGCCGCCTCGCTTCAGGCCATTAACCCCCTCGGCAAACAGATCGGACCGCCCTGGACCCAGGACTACAAGTTCGCCACCGCTGCTGCCCTAATGGTCCTCCCACAACTTTCCGGCCCGGGCCGTGTTTCAGCGTAAGATAGTGTCTTCGCCTGCATGAAATCCTCCCGCCTGTTGCTCGTTGGCCTGCTGTGCGCGTGCTCCGGCTTCCTCATTGGCCAATCTCTGCAGGGTATCGGAGACGGCTCGCCTAACGATGCCATCAAGTTCGCGTTCCAGACCGCATTCACCCGCGGCGCCTTTAGCAACCTCGCCCAACTTCCTCCACTCGGCAACGTCAAGAAACTCGGCACCACCGGCCTCGTGCAAGAGTTCGGGGATGTCACCCAGGGCAACAACATCAAACACGCGCTCGTCTTGCCCAATTCCACGAGTACGGCCTCCGAAATCTGGCAGGTCCACGGCCCACTCTACGACTACTGGACCAGCATCGGCGTCGCCACGGCAGGCTATCCGCAAATCGATACGCAACGCTGCCCACCCGTGATCGCTACCTGCCAGTATCAGGTTTTCGACAAAACCCACGTCCTGTTCGTCCACACCGCCCAATCCGCCAACAACACATTCCTGAGTGAAGGGGTCTTCTATACCAAATGGACCGGCGCTGGTGGCATGAATACCTTCGGCCCCGCCATCGCAGCCGTCGAAACCGTAACCTCCGGCGCGAAAACCTCCGCCACCGCCGAGCGCCAGCGCTTCTCCCGTGGTGAAATCTTCAACTGGCTCACCGGAGCCAACGCCGGGCGCGTGTACGCCGTCTATGAGCCCATATTCAGCTATTACATCGGCTCCAATAACGGCGCCACCGGCCTGCTTGGCCTCCCGACTTCCGACGAGCTTCTTCTTGCCAATGGCAGGCGCCGCCAATCCTTCGAAGGCGGCAGTATCGAATACGCGACTGGCCAGGAACCCACCATCCTTTATCCCGTCACCGCCGTTATTCTCTCGGCCTCCAGCGATACCCTCAATATGAAACTGGGCGACCGCGCCGAGCTTACCGCCGCCACTTACTCTGTCACCGGCCAACAGCTAACCGGCCGCACAGTATCCTGGAATACGTCCAACGGCCGTGTCGTCGCCATCGACGCCAATGGTCCCAAAGCTACCCTCCGCGCCGTCGGCGGCGGCAGCGCCATCATCACCGCCGTTAGCGAAGGCAAGGTCAGCCGCGCTCTCCCCGTTTTCGTCTCGGCCCCATGCTGCCAGGCCGGCGAAGGTGCTCCCAGCGCCGCCATCAGCCAGTCGTTCATCGACGCCATCGCCCGCACGCGCATCCAGGTGAAACTGCCCACTGCCGCTCCTGTTCGCCGCTCGGGCCTTGGTTACACGCAGGAGTTCACCTCGCCCGACGGAGCCGTGCGCTATCTGCTCGCTAAACCCGACGTCCTCGGCTCGGCCTTTGTCCTCACCGGCGCCATTCTCGCTCGCTTTCTCGAACTCGGCGGCCCCACCGGCATCTTAGGCTATCCCACCTCTGACGCCACAGCCGGTCTCCGCCAAAGCTTCGAAGGCGGTGTGCTTGCCGGGTCGCCGGTACAGCTGGTCGTCAACCCCATCCTCGCGCGCTGGGCCGCACTCAACTATGAAACCGGAGCCGCCGGCGTCCCCGTCGGACAGCCCGAAACGGCGCTCAGCTTCACGGCTACCGCCTCCGTCTCCCAGCCCTTCGGCAACGGAACTTTTTATTACGCCTCCTCCGGCGATCGCCTGAACCAGGTCTTTCTCGTCCAATCAGCCATGCTGTCGGCCTACCGTGCCGAGGGCGCCGTCCCCGGCAAACTCGGGCTTCCCATCGGCGATGAATCCACTTCCGCCGGCATCCGCCGCCAGGAGTTCGAAGGCGGCACGCTCCTCATCGATGCCGCTGGCGCCGCGCAAACCAACTTGCGCACTCGCACCCCGCAAATCACCGCCACACCGGCTGAAGTCGCCGCCGGTGGGCGCGTCCGCCTCGCCGCCGGAGGTTTTCCCGCTGGCGCTTATCTCCGCGTCTCCGTCAGTGGGCGCCCCGATTTTCTCGTGCAAACGCTCTCCGGCGCCTACGCCTGGGAGATGCTCATCCCCGCCACTACGCCCAACTCGCTTGTCACCCTCCGCGCGGCCGACGTAAACGGCACCAGCCTCGCCGTCGGATCCTTCCTCGTTCAAGCGTCGGCTGAAACCCTCCATACACTCACCAAACTCCGTGGCGACATCCAAACCGGACTCCCTGGCGCGCGCTTGCCTCAACCATTTCGCATCAGCCTCAAGGACGAATTCGGAAGCCCTGCCGCCCGAGTTTCCGTCCGTTTTACCGCCTCTCCCGGAGCGAAGATCGAACTGGCGGACACGGTCACCGATTCCAAAGGCGAAGCCCAAGCTTTCCTGCGGATGCCGTTTGCGGAAACGGTTGCCCTCGCCACTGCCGAAGCCGGAGGCGAGGTGGTCACCTTCAGTGCCCGCGCCGCCGCCTTTACATTTACCAACTTCCCCAACTTCACGCAGGCCGGAAACGGGTCTCCGCTCGGTCCCGGCCCAGCGACCATCTCTGACAACGGAGCGCTGTTGGTCTCCGCCGCCAATCTCCTCCGCTATCTGCAGAACACTGGCAATCTCCCCTCGCCAAACGGTCTCGCCGACCCAGTGCTTCTCAACGAATTCATGCGTGGCATCTGCCAGTTCGACACATCGGGTGTGCAAATCTGCGATGGCTTCCTCCTGCACGAAGGCGCCGATCCCACTCTCAACCTATGGCGTCTTGGCGCGTTCACGGGTTCGCCCATCCAAATCACGCCTCTCAACTCCACCACTGACTCCGTACGCGACACTCTTGCACTTGGCCGCCCCGTCCTGCTCGCGATGAATCTCTCACTTAACGGCACCCCGGCGGGCGCTCACTTCGTCGCCGCGATCGGGGTCAACTCCAGCGGCGGCATTCTCGTCCGCGACCCTAATTCCCGCCTTGCCCGTTCCGCGTTTGAAGATTTCGCCACGGGATTCACTACTCCTGCTGGACTGTACAAAGCCACTCTTGCCGCCGCCTTCCTGATCGAGCCGCAAACAGTCGCTTCGCCTTCCTTCTTGTTCTCAGCGCTCGACCTCACACTCGATCTCTCCAGCGTCAACGGCCGCTGCGGCCAAACACTGTCCTGGGCTTCGCGTGCCTCCAACGGCGCCAGCTTGCCGTCTAGCACGCCGCTTCCCCTTTTGTTCCGTGCCTGCGACGGCCTCGACAGTGTCTACCAGCTCGACGTGAATTCAACCGCCGAACGCCCCCTCATCCTCACCGGCCTCGGCTCGCCCGCCGTGCGCCAGGGCAT
>DASRHX010000355.1:0-3566 GCA_035650295.1 Bryobacteraceae bacterium
GCCGGCAGCCGAGCGGCTGTGATTGGGAGTTGTCACGGATGCGTTCACCGAGTAGGTGGCGGCAGCCGTGCCGGTGGGGATCGTTTTGGTCATCGTGAACGATCCGGAGGCGCCGGGGTTGAGAGTGAGCCCGGCCGTTGAGTAGACGTTGGCCCATCCAGACGGGGCGGTCGAACTGGGCGCAAAAGTAGATGCGGTGCAGGCGGACGAGTCGTTATTAACCACCGAGACGGAGTAAACGAGGTTTGCGCCTGGAAGGCCGCTCAAGCTGGACGGGGAGAGTGTCAAGGTTGGCTGTGCGCGGGTGCAGGTGGACGCAGTGACCGTGGCGCTGGCCGATGCCGACTGGTTGTGATTGGCGTCGCTCACCGTCACGTTCGCCGGATAGGTAGCCGGAGGAGTGCCGAGCGGGATCGTTTTCGTCATGGTGAATGTGGCGGACGCGCCGGGATTCACGGCGAGGCCCGATGTCGAGTGCGAGGTTGTCCAGCCGGTGGGGGCGGTCGAACCGGGCAAGAAGGTAGCAGGGGAGCATCCGGAGGAGTCGCGGTTGGTTACGGTTACGGTATAGGCCAGGTTCGATCCGGCAAGGCCGCTCGGGTTGGCCGGGGATACGGCAACGGTAGGCACCGAATGCACGCAGGGAGTGGCGCCATAGTTGACGGCGACGGTGAGGCCATTGGCGGTCGCACTCTGCACTTGGATGGAGACGTCCGAATAGGGGTCAGTCCACGTTTTGCCCACTGTTAACGCAGGATCGGTCCAAGCAGCGGTTTCGGGTGTGAAGTCGAGCAGATTGGAATACGAATTAGGGGCCTCTTCGTAGTGGACAACCGCGCCGGAAAACACTTGTGAGCCGAGGGTGGAATCGTATTGGCCGATCGGCTGCCGGTACTCCAGCCATAGCCAGGCATTGTTACCCGTGCCGCGTTGGATCTTGAGAGCCTGTTTGCCGGGGGTGGCTTGCTCGAACGGAACGATGTTGTAGACGCCGTTGGTTTGTACGGTGGGAGCCTGCGTGGACTGATTGAACCAATTCAGTCTCACTTTATTCGGCGTGGAATAGTGGCCGAGGTTCCAACTACCCATAGTCGAGAAGACGTCGCCGTATTCGGTGATTGCACCGGTCGAACCGAGGGCGCCGAGGGGCGCGGTGCCGTAGTCGAAGGTACGGGCATGATGGAGGCCGAGGTTGTGGCCGCCTTCGTGCGTGGAGAGCTTCACGCCGTAGTCGATGCTACCCATGTATTTGGCCGCTAACCAAGCGACGGAAGCCGTAAACGAGCCATCGGCACCGGAACTCAGCGTGCTGCACCCGAGGGTGCCCAGCCCTGCCCATCCACACCCAGTGGGTGACGGGAACACAATCATGATGCGGTTAAACGTTCGGAAATCGACCGACGAATCGGCGGCTTTGATTGCGGCGTCACGCATCTGGTAATACTGATCGCAGCTATAGACGGCATCGAGCGTGAACCAACCGAAGACCTTGCCGGTGGCTGAGGTTTTACCCTGGCTGGTTTCTCTCCAAAAGTTGTCGACAGAGCGGCCCGAGGTCCCGAAGAAGATATCGTTCACCATTTGCGGCGTTACCGTGCTCGGCGGCGTTACGCCGGGGAAGGTAACGAGCAGCACGGCGATGTATTGAGTACCCGTCGTGGAGCAGGTGGAGATGGTGCCGGCGGAACCCGACGTAGTCCCGTTGGCGGCGGCGACAGCCGAGCCCACCTTCACACCGCGCACGTGAAGCATGTCGTTGCATTGCACGTCGGGCGCATTGCCCGGGAACTTAACCTCGACCCATTTATCGTCGAGTTTCATCCTGATATCCGAGCGTCCACCAGTGAGCGTCTCGTCATCGAGCACCACATGTTCAGCAAGACCGGAGAAGTCACCCTGTTGCTCCAGCTCAGCTTCGGGGAAATCAGAGGCGAGGGTCTCCAATAGATCGGCCGAGAAGGCCGTATTGAGGACGCTTTGCGGATCCGTTTCCATCAATTCGGCCAGCGCAGCGGCGCGCTGCTGGAAGACCGGTGAGGCTTGCGCGCGAACAGAGGCTTTGGAATCGTCATCCGCGTTGAGCAACTCAGCGTGGAGTTGGAGAATTCGCGTATTCCAGTTGCGAATTGCTTGGGCATCGGCTTTGCCTTGCGAATTGCCTTGGGCCACAAGCGGAGTAGAAGCGAGGAGAAAGCCGATTAAGGCGGCCGTCAAAAAAAACATCTTTGATGGGTTCTGTTGAAACTTTGAAGAAAGCATAGGAGGTGTCCTGCTGCAGCATTTATCGGGCCCATGCAGTGTGAACAGGAGGGCGAAGACGCTAATCGGTGCAAAGAAAGGCCTAGGAAGGGGTTTTTCAGCAGCCCAAATGTAAGGTCACGGCTCCATTACGTCGACTGCCAAAGGACTATGAAATTTTTACCTGGTAATACGGCTGGGGAACTTCAGCTCTCGACGCCCATCTGGTCGAGGCGATAGCGCAATGCGTTGCGCGTGAGGCCGAGGAGGCGAGCTGCCTGACTTTTGTTGCCATCGGCACGGCGGAGGGCTTCGCGGATAATCGACTGTTCGTATTCGTCGAGCGTAATGCCTTCGGGGAGGAAGTGATTTTCCGTAGACGCCGGGCGGGGACGCAAGCTGGCATCGAGGCGAATAGCCGAAGCGGTGAGGTTGCCGCCCGGGGAGAGCACGAGACTGCGCTCGATCACGTTTTCCAGTTCGCGGACGTTGCCGGGCCAATGGTAAAACATGAGCTTCTCAAGCGCGGCGGAGTCGATCTCGCACGGAGACTCTGAGTATTTGGCAACGAAGCGGCGAGCGAGCGCTGGGATATCTTCTTTGCGTTCGCGAAGGGCGGGGATGTTAATGGGAACGACGTTCAACCGGTAGTAGAGGTCCTCGCGAAAGCGGCCTTCTTCCAGCGCGGCGCGCAGGTCGACATTGGTAGCGGCGATGACGCGGACGTCAATGCGCAAAGTTTTGTTTGACCCGAGCCGCTCAAATTCGCGTTCCTGGAGCACTCGAAGCAACTTCACTTGAATGGTGACGGGGACGTCTCCAATTTCATCGAGGAAGACTGTGCCCGTGTCGGCCTGTTCGAATTTGCCGGGCTTGGCTACTTGGGCGCCGGTGAATGCTCCCTTTTCGTAGCCGAACAATTCGCTTTCCATCAGGTTCTCGGGAAGCGCGGTGCAATTAATCTTTACGAACGGCCGGCCGCGGCGAGGGGAATGGTGATGGATGGCGCGTGCGATCAGATCCTTGCCGACACCGCTTTCGCCGCACAGCAGCACGGTGGCTCGCGACGGGGCAACACGTTCGACGGTTTCGAGCACTTCCTGCATGCAAACGCTGGCGCCGATGATGTTGGCGAAGTCGTAGCGGCGGCCGAGTTCGGCCCGAAGTTCGCGATTCTCCTCTCTTAGGTTCCGGACTTCGGCGGCCTTGGTGACGACGGCGGTGAGGTGATCCATCGAAAACGGTTTGGGAAGGAAATCGACGGCACCGCGCTTCATCGCTTCGACGGCGGTTTCGACGGTGCCGTAAGCGGTCATGACGATGACGGG